>NZ_QUJI01000005.1:112354-210848 GCF_003480545.1 Clostridium sp. AM29-11AC | reverse complement strand
TATCGAATTCTTATCTGGAAGGTTTCATTCCCATAGACACAGAATATTTTACAGCCTCTTTGCTTACATTTTGGGGACTTACATCGTATTGAACGAATGCCCGGAGAAAAACGCAACTTTAACATTTAAAGAAGAATGCTAATATGGCGAGAGAAAGAAGACAACTTGAGACGATGGCTTTTACCGTAATCGGTTAGAACCTAAAGTAAAATTGATTGCCATGTTGTATCCTCCTATAGTGTATTCTCTCGGATAGCGCTATTGCTATCGGTTATATTTTATCAACATTTTAGATAAAATCAATAGTTTTATTGTAATTAAAATCGTAAATATCTTATTTTCTACAGTATTATCAGGGATAGCTTTGGCTATCCTTTTCCTTTGTCGAAAAATGGTGTATAATGAAAAAAAATCTTAAGTGAGGAAAAGTATGGCAAATATAATTGCGATAGTTTGGGATTTTGATAAAACACTTGTTGATGGATATATGCAAGACCCTATTTTTAGGTATTATAATGTAAATTCATCTGAGTTTTGGAAGGAAGTAAATGGCCTTCCTAAAAAGTATTTGGAAGAGCAAAATGTTAAAGTAAATCCAGATACAATATATTTGAATCAATTTATTAAGTACGCAAAAGGAGGAAGATTTAAAGGGTTAAATAATAAAAAATTAGAAGAATTTGGGAAGGAGCTTAAATTTTATCCGGGTGTTCCAGAAATATTCGAAAAGACAAAGAAATTAATAGAAGAAAATCCAATATATCAAGAGTATGACATAAAAGTAGAACATTACATAGTGAGTACGGGAATGAGTCAAATTATAAGAGGCTCATCCGTTATGCCATACGTCGAATATGTGTGGGGATGTGAATTAATTGAAGAGAAGGATGAGAATGGAGAACCTATAATCGGCGAAGTTGGGTATACCATAGACAATACAAGCAAAACGAGGGCTCTTTTTGAAATTAACAAAGGAGTTAATCATCATGAAGGCGTAGAAGTCAATACAAAAATACCGGAAGAATACAGAAGAGTGCATTTTATAAATATGGTTTATGTAGCAGATGGACCGAGTGATATCCCGGCTTTCTCTGTGGTAAACAAAAATAATGGAGCAACATTTGCTATATATCCCAAGGGGGACATGAAAGCGATGAAGCAAGTGGAGCAAATGAGAGCTGATGGAAGAATAAATATGTATGCAGAGGCTGATTATACAGAAGGAACCACTGCGTATATGTGGATATGCAATAAAATTAGTGAATTTGCAGAAAGAATTAGAGCGGAGGAAAAAGAAAAATTTTCAAAATATACTTCTGGTGGAACGCCGAAGCATTTAACGGAATAAACTAATAGTTTTAAGGCTCCACCTATCCGTGGCTCTTTTTCACACAAAGGAGGTTTTTCACACAAAGGAGGTGATCCCCACGACCAGAAAACAAAAGCTTTTCGTACAGGAATACCTTATCGACCTTAACGCCACCCAGGCGGCTATTCGCGCCGGCTACAGCCCGGAGAGCGCGGCAGATATTGGCAGTGAAAACCTGAGAAAACCCGATATCTGCGCGAGTATTGACAAGGCGATGGCGGAGCGTTCCCGGCGCCTGGGCCTTAACCAGGATCGGATCCTGATGGAGCTTGCCAAGATTGCCCTCTTAAACCCACAGCAGGTGGTCAATCTGGATGAGGCCACTGTCCGGGAGGATGCCCTCCCAGAGGATTTGGCTGCGGTGGCCTCTGTGAAGGTCAAGCGTTTTCCCACAAAGGATGGAGAAGGGATAGAGAGGGAAATTAAATTCTATGATAAAACCAAAGCCCTGGAGCTGGCCGGGAAGCATCTGGGAATGTTTCGGGATAAGGTGGATGTGAATGTCCAGACTTCCGGGAAGTTAGATGACATTATGAGTCAGCTGGGCGGTGAGGGCCTTGAAGAGTAGCAGCTTCCCGCTTTCTCAGAAGTACCTGGATTTTATCAATACGGTGGACGGTGTGGATGCGGACTTTCTGGAGGGGACAACGGCTTCCGGGAAGACGACGGTGGGTGCCGGTGTTAAGTTTATGCGGATGGTAAGCCGGAGTACAAAGAAGCTTCACATCATCGCATCGAAGACGACGGGAACTGCCGAGAAAAATATTATCCAGCAGGATAACGGGATTCTGGATCTGCATCGGGCAGCCCGGTACTATGGAAATGGGGATAAGGATTATAAGATTCCCCACATCAAATTTGAGGACAAGATTATTTTTGTCCTGGGCTATGATAACCGGGACAAGTGGGAGCTGGTTCTGGGTTCCCAGTTCGGCTGCGTTTACATTGATGAGATTAACACGGCCAATATTGACTTTGTCCGGGAGGTGTCCACCAGAAATGATTATCTGATGGCCACGCTGAACCCGGATGATCCGAACCTGCCGGTTTATAAGGAATTTATCAACCGTTCCAGGCCGTATAAAAAATATGAAAAGGCTGTCCCGCCGGAGATCATGGCGGAGCTTAAAGAGAAGCCAGTACCCAGATGGAGGTACTGGTTTTTTACGTTCCGGGATAATCTGAGTCTGACACCTGAGGCGATTCAGAAAAAGAAGGATGCAGCGCCGCCGGGCACCAAACTTTATAAGAACAAGATTCTGGGACTTCGGGGAAAAGCGACAGGACTGATTTTTCCTAACTTCGACCGGAGCAGGCATATGGTAACTGCTGCCTGGATAAAAACGGAGCAGCAGCTTGGGCGGCTCAAGTTCAAACGATTCTCTGCCGGACTGGATACATCTTATTCCAGCCGATCCCCGGACACCATTGCCATGATCTTTCAGGGCATTACCACAGACAGGCAGCTGATTATCCTGGATGAGAGAGTATACAGCAACGCAGAGCTTGACAAACCTTTGGCTCCTTCTGACACAGTGAAGAAGTTCCTTGAGTTCCTGGAAATAAATCAAAAAGAGTGGGGACTTGCCAGGGATGTTTTTATTGATTCAGCTGACCAGGCGACGATTACGGAGCTGAGAAAATATAAACGGCTTCACGGCTGCATCCATAATTTTTTGGATGCCTACAAGGCTCTTACGATTATGGACCGTATTAAACTGCAGCTGGGCTGGCTGCAGCAGGGGTGCTATCTGGTGGTAAACACCTGTGAGGAGCATATGGCGGAGCTGGAACGGTATTCATGGATGGAGGATAAGGACGAGCCCGAGGATCGCAATGACCATACGATTAATGCATCTCAGTATGGCTGGATTCCCTGGAGAAACTTAATCGGGTTTGAGGAGGATGAGAAATGAGGTGGCTGACAACTTTGAATGAGAATATAAAGCGGGGAGTCCGTTCCTGGCTGAATGTGCAGCCGGCGAGTCCCTGTGGAATACAGATTCAGGAGACAGCGGATTTTGAGCTGAATGCTATCCGCAACCGCATCTGGTACCGCGGTGACGGGAATGAGCTGGAACAGCTCTACGAACAGAGTGAAGAGTATGCAGACAGGTATAAGTTCTGGGCTTCCAGATGCACGCCGGGGATGGAGATGAGGAAGATTCACACCGGTCTTCCGGGACTGATGGTGAACGTGCTGACTTCCGTGGTTCTGGCGGATATGAATGACTTTGAATTTGAATCCGGGAAGCAGGAGGAGCTGTGGAAGCAGATTGAAAAGCAGAACCATTTCAGGAAAAAGATGGAGCGGGTGATCCGGGAGACTCTTTACATCGGAGACGGAGCCTGGAAGCTGACCTTAAACACGGCAAAGAGCGAATATCCGTACTTGCGGTGGTATCCGGGAGACCGGATAGAAATGGTCTGTGACGGAGACGAGCTGCAGGAGGTAGTGTTTAAGACGCCTTATAAGGAAAAAGGGCATCTGTATGTGCTGAATGAGCATTACGGCTACGGTTATATTCGGAATAAGCTGTACCTAGGAGACCGGGAAGTAGGACTGGAAGTATTGGAGCGGACGAGAGGACTTAGGGACTGGAAGTTTGATCCTTCTGTGATGTTAGCTGTTCCCTTCAAAGTATATGAGAGCGCAAAATGGGAAGGCCGCGGCGGAAGTATTTTTGACAGAAAGCGGGACAGCTTCGATGCTTTTGACGAGGTGTGGAGCCAGTGGATGGACGCTATGCGCAGCGGCCGGGCCAGAACCTACATTCCGGAATGCCTGGTTCCACGCAATCCCGAAACCGGGGAGCTGCTGAAACCTAATCCCTTTGACAACCGGTATTTTGCCGGGGACAACGACATGTCCGAAAAGGCGGAGAATAAAGTTCAGACGGAACAGCCGGACATTCCTCATGAGAGCTATCTGGCAGCCTATGTGACGGCTCTGGATCTCTGCCTGCAGGGAATTATCAGTCCATCTACCCTGGGAATTGACGTAAAGAAGTTAGACAATGCAGAGGCTCAGAGGGAGAAGGAAAAAGCGACCCTCTATACCCGCAATGCGATCGTGGAGGCCATTCAGAACGCACTTCCGGAGTTGATTTCTGCGTGCCTGAATTGCTACAACATCCTGATGAAGCAGCCAGTGGAGGAGGTCAGGGTGGATATTCCGTTTGGAGAGTATGCCAATCCATCCTTTGAGAGCCAGGTGGAAACCCTTGCCAAAGCCCGTCCGGGGGTGCCTATGATGAGCATTGAGGCCCAGGTGGAGGAGCTTTACGGGGACAGCAAGGATGAGCAGTGGAAGGCCGAGGAAGTAAAGCGGCTGAAGGCAGAGCAGGGGATCGAAGAGGCAGAAGAACCGGGGGTTAATCAGGCCGCCGGCTCTTTTCAGGTTCAGATGAAGGAGGAAATGAATGCAGGTGAAGGTCATGAACCGGGTGTACCGGATGAGCCGGGAGGAGTATCAGGGACTCCTCAAAGTAGCCAGTGAGCAGATTCCGTTTGGAATTTATGCTCTGGAGAAGGAAGGATATGCAGAGCTTCGCCATGACAGGTGTGAAAGTATCACGCAGCTGAAGGGGCTGACCAGACAGTTCCGGGCACAAGGCTTCCGGGTTTTGTCCAATCACGGACAGAAAGAAGACAGATAGGATTCGGAAAAACGGCAGGACCCGAAGGAATGAAAGGGGCACGGATAAGTGCGGCAGGATGAATATGACATTGGCGCAGCCTTTTCGGCCATCGAGGAGGAGCTGATCGCCTCTATGATGCGTAACATGGCCCGCCACCGGGCGGAGGAAACGAAAGAAGGGATTCAGTGGGCCATGTGGCAGGTACAGCAGCTGAAAGCTCTGGAAAGGTACAAGAGAGAGAATCAGAAACGGTACAGGGGGAAATTTCAGATCCTGAACCGGGAGATGAAGGAACTAATCCGGAAAGCCAGAGAGACGGGAGGAATGGAGCAGGAGAAGCGGATTCTTCAGGCTATAAGGAGAGGTTTCAAGGGATATGGGAAAAACCGTTCTGCGGCCCATCAGGCGGCGACGGCAGAGTTTTTCAAGCTGAATGACAGGAAGTTTGAGGCCCTGATTGAGGCTGTCACTCACGATATGGAAAAGGCGGAAACAGCGGTTCTCAGGATGGCGGAGGATCAGTACCGGAAGATAATTTTCAACGCTCAGGTTTACGCCAATACGGGAGCCGGAACCTATGAGCAGGCGGTGGATATGGCTTCCAGGAATTTTCTGGCGGCGGGACTAAACTGTATTGAGTATGTCAATGGGGCCAGGCACACCATTTCCGACTATGCGGATATGGCAATCCGAACGGCCAGCAAGCGGGCTTACCTTCAGGGGGAAGGGGAAAAGCGGCAGGAGTGGGGGATCAGCACGGTGATCATGAACAAGCGCGGGAACCCCTGTCCCAAGTGCCTTCCCTTCGTGGGAAAGGTGCTGATTGACGATGTGTGGAGCGGAGGACGAAAGGACGGAGTGGATCCGAATACAGGGAAACGGTACCCGCTGATGAGCAAAGCCATTGAGTATGGCCTTTATCATCCACGATGCAAGGACAGCCATACCACTTATTTTCCGGGAATCTCCACGGCGGATGACACCTGGACGAAACAAGAACTGGAGATGATCGAACAGAATTATGCCAGGGAACAAAAGAAACAGTATGCTAAGAGGCAGAAGGAAAAGTATGGACGGCTGGCGGAGTATTCGCTGGATGAGGGGAATAAGAAACGCTACACAGCAAAAGAAAAGCAGTGGGAAGAAGTTGCTGAAAGCCTGAATAGTGGTATAATGGAGTTATCACAGGAAGAACTGAGCGCCCTGTATCAGTATAAGAGTTTTGAGTCATATCCAATTAATGAAGCATTGAGAAACGCAAAGGATATGTCAGATCTTTCACCAGCACAGCAGCAGTTCGTGAAAAGACTAGATTCGGCTTTGCTTAAAATGCCGAGGTATGAGGGAAATTTGATACGAACGGTTAATTTTTCTGACTGGCCGGATTATACTGAGAAAGTAACTGATTTTGTTAAAGAATTTGTTCCGGGAAAAAATATTCAAATTAAGCAGTATTGGAGTACCTCAAAAGCAGAAGGTTATGATGATGCCGCTGATGTCTGGATATATATTGAGGATTCAAAAGCAGGAAGGGATATCAGTGCCATCGGCGCAGATGAAAAAGAAGTGCTTTATGAGAGAAATACAGAATTTACAGTAGTTAATAAAATATATTATAAGGGCAAATGGAATATTTTATTAAAGGAGGTTACATGATGGCATTAACTGCCCGTGAGTGGATTTTGCTGCCCAAAGAGGAACAGGAGATCCGTGGAAAAGAACTTTCAAGAGAGGAATGCCGTAAACTTCGTATGGAGTTAAGTGAAATTCATTTTACGGAAGAAGAAAAACGTCAGATGACAGAAGAAGAAAAGTACAAATTTACACATCCGAGGGAATTGACAGAAGAAGAAAAAGAAAGGAATTCCAAGGCACAGTTTCATGTAATGCAGGAATTTGGGCTGCTGCCGAAAGATATTACCTGGGAAGAATGGAGAAGCAGAGGATGCCCGCTTAATTGGAGGAAATAGTTAGGTGCAGGTTGAGCGATATGATAGAATGACCACCAGTCAGTAATGGCCGGTGGTATTTTTATACACAATTTTATTGCTGTGGATCAGCAGCAGAAAGGAGACAAGATGGATTTAAGGCCTATGGAATTAAAGGACACAGCTGCAATGATGTTAAGTGAGGACTACAAGGAGCGCTTTCGGGCTGAATACGGTCAGCTTACGATCCGCTATCAGAAGCTTAAAACCATGTTGGATAAGTGGGATCAGGGCGTACTGGACTTTAAGCCGACCTGTCCCAGAAGCACTTACAATATGCAGATTCGGGCAATGGCAGATTACATTGCAGTTCTGGAAGCGAGGGCAGTAATGGAAGATATTGTATTATAGTCATAGCAAGTCATTAAATTAGTCATAAGCGCGCAGGAATATCCTGGGCGTTATTTTTCTGCCCGAAGGCGTTAAACTACGCGGAGACACCGGGATACCAACTGTTTTGTGAGACACACATAAAACTGAATGGGGAGACACCCTAAAAACTGAAAGGAGAGAAACTATGAGAAAACGATTTCCAATGAATTTGCAGCTTTTTGCGGAAGGAGGGAATACAGGAAGCGTCACAGAAGGACAGAGCGGCCAGGGAGGGAGCACAGGAAGCCAGGGCGCTGGGAGCGGCTCACAGAGAGGTGCTGCCGGCCAGGGCCAGCCGGGCGTGGGAGACGGTACCGGCATCCAGTTTGACTATGAGAAGCTGGCTGGACTGATTGCGGGAAAAACGTCTGTCACTGAGGATACGGTTCTGAAATCTTATTTTAAGCAGCAGGGCCTTTCTCAGGAAGAAATGGCCCAGGCGATTCAGGCGTTTAAAGCTCAGAAGGCAGCGAACCAGCCGGACGTGGGGGCGCTGCAGAGTCAGGCAGCCCAGGCACAGAAGGCAGCCCAGGAGGCGCAGCTTGAAAAGGCAGCGGTCCTGGCGGCTGTGGGACTGGGGATAGATGCAAAAACAATCCCTTATCTCATTAAAATGACGGATCTGAGCCAGACGGTGGGACAGGACGGGAAAATCAATGAGGAGACGGTTACCAATGCTCTGAAAAAGACACTGGAGGATGTGCCGGGGCTGAAGCCTGCCCAGAGCAGTCAGGGAGGTTTTATCCAGATGGGGGCTTCCGGTTCAGGAAATCAGCAGCAGGCTGATGATGCGGCGCTGAAGGCGGCGTTTGGACTGAAATAGAAGAAAGAGAGGGAAAAGGATATGGCACTGCCAAAACCGCTGAGAAAGATAGAGGTTTATCTGTATGCCCTGGCAACAGGGGAGAAGGGAGGGCTGCCAAAGGCCAGGACAAGAGTAGAGTCCTATTTAAAGTATCTGGCAGAGAATCCTCCTCAGGGGCCGGCTGGTCCAAAAGGAGATGCAGGGAAAGGAGTTAAATCGATTACCCTTACAACGAATGAAACGGGGGCTGTAACAGGCGGAACCGTTACCTATACGGATGATTCTACGTCGCCAATTACAGTTACATCAAGTCAGGGATAGGAAAG
Source organism: Clostridium sp. AM29-11AC (assembly GCF_003480545.1). Lineage (NCBI taxonomy): Bacteria > Bacillati > Bacillota > Clostridia > Eubacteriales > Clostridiaceae > Clostridium > Clostridium sp. AM29-11AC. The sequence continues at coordinate 202,347 of NZ_QUJI01000005.1, read as the reverse complement.
GAAAGGTGAAATATGGCAGTTTATAGTTATGCAGAACAGTTTACTCAGTTTCTGGCCCAGAAGTATGCGAAGGAGCTTTGCTCCGACGCCCTGGCCCAGAGCAACCAGCAGGTGAAGTTTTTGAATGCGCAGACCATCAAGCTCCCCAGAATTACAGTATCGGGATACAAGGATCATACGAGGAGCCTTGGATTTAATTCAGGCACTCTTTCCAATGACTGGGAACCGAAAAAGCTGGCACATGACAGGGATATTGAGTTCTGGATTGATCCGATGGACATTGATGAGACCAATCTGGCTCTGTCTGTGGCGAATATTCAGAATACCTTTGAGGAAGAGCAGGCGATCCCGGAGAAGGATTCATATCGGTTTTCCAAGCTTCATGCAGAACTGACCGCTTATTCTGGAAGGATTGACAAGACCGTGGTGGATGCAGCTGTATTTCTGGAGCAGTTTGATACAGAGATGGCTCTGATGGATGAGGCGGGAGTTCCAGAGGAGGGGCGCATCATCTATGTGACGCCTGCCATGAATAAGATTGTAAAAGAGTCAGATGGACTTCAGAGGGTTGTTACAGTAACCTCTCCGGTGAGCGTAAACAGAAAAGTACATAGTCTGGACGATGTGCAGATTAAGATGGTTCCGGCAGCCCGTATGAAGAGTAAATATGACTTTACAAATGGATGCGTGGCAGCGGAGGATGCAGATCAGATCAACTGGATTTTAGTCCACCCGTCCTGCGTGGTAGCAAGGGACAAATACAGTTATATCAAACTCTTTACACCTGGGACAGACTCCAGGACGGCAGACGGTTATCTGTATCAGAACCGGTGCTATGGGGATCTGTTCCTGCTTGAGAGGAAGGCGGCCGGATGTGCCATGAATGTGACTGCTCATGCTGGCGACTAAAGGAGGTGAGGGCAGGAAATGAAGGCAGTAAAGGGAAATAAGGTGTATACCATTGATGAAATGCAGAAGAATTTTTATACGGACAGCGGGTTTGACATTTTGGATGATGAGGGCAGAGTGATAGCTTATGGACGCGGAAAAATGGTTCCCTATGGCGAGTTTGAAGCTTTGAAGCAGGAAAATGAGAGGCTTATAAAGGAATGTGATGCACTGAGAACAGAGCTGGCTCAGCTTCGGGCATCTTCCAGTGATGAGGCAGAGAGGACTCATGAAAGGGAAGCGGCAGGAAAGCGGGGAAAGACTGCAAAGGACGGTGAGTGATCAGATGGGATATGAGCCCTATGCGACAGCGGAGTATTACCACAGTAAATATGGAGGAACGGCGATTCCAGACGAGGTCCTTGAACGGATGCTCCGTCAGGCCAGCCGCCATATTGATTCCCTGACCTATAACCGGATTGTAGGCAGGGGATTTTCTCGTTTGTCGCCATTCCAGCAGGAAGTGATTCAGGAGACAGTCTGCCGGCAGGCAGATTTTGAGTATGAGAATGCCTCTGTATTGGAGAGTATTCTGGCTTCCTACAGTGTAAACGGAGTGTCTATGGGATTCAATGGACAGGCCTGGAATGTGTTTACTGAAAAGGGAATCGCCATGAAGCGGGATGATTATGGTCTGCTGGCACAGACAGGTCTGACCTGCCGGCTGGCAGCTGGGCGGTGAGGTGGCCCGAACTTGTGCCGGAGCGTTTCTGCCGGACGCCGGCGCAGGTGATTTTGTATGGAGAAGGTCTGACAGAGGACGGTGGGCCGGAAGTGATTTTCTCCGGGGAGATCAGGTGCAATTACCAGGATAAGGGAAAGACAGTACTGACAGCGGAGAAAAAGCTGATTAAGCTGTCCGGATGCGCTCTTATACCCGGGGACGCCTTTCCGGAAGCGGCTGCCATCACGGGAGGAAAAATCACGGTGTTTGGCGTTACCCGCCGGATCTGGCAGGGTGAGAAAGCCAGGAATCCGGACGGAACGGTGAATTATACGAGATTGGATGTGGAGTGATGAAGGTAAATTCCATTGTAAAGATGAATTTCGGGAGAATCCGGGAACTGAACCAGGCGGCGGTGGCAGCTCTGGAAAGGACGGCGGAGGCACTGCACACAGAGGTTGCGCAGGCTCAGGTGATGCCCTTTGATACGGGCCATCTCCAGGAGGATGCGACGTTTGTGGAGTACAAGGATTCTGCGCAGGGAAAGGTTTCGATTATCTCTTCCACGCCGTATGCACGCCGCCTCTACTATCACCCGGAATATCAGTTCCAGACGGACGAAAATCCATTTGCCGGAGGCGAATGGTACCAGTCATGGCTTCCGGGAGGCGTCAGCGAGAATTGTGCGAAAGAAGCGTTCCGGAAGTTTTATAAGAAGGAGGCGGATGTATAGATGCTGACATTGGCGGATGTGAAAGACTGGCTGAAGGGTTTTCAGGTGGGGGAACATTTCTACTGTGGAAAGATTGACAGCAAGCCGGAGAAAACCATCGGCGTGTATCAGAGGAAACCTTCCGGACAGCCCAGAGTGGCTCTGGGAGGTCTTGAAAATACTTCCTATGAGGTGAAACAGATTTCGGTTCTGGTTCACTGGAACCAGTATTCCTCCCAGACAGAGGAGGCTGCTGCAAGCCTGTATGAGAAGATCCGTTCAGCTGGCGAAGAGGGTCTTACTATCAGGGATACACGGGTGTTTTTCATCCGCATGGAGGTTCCTGAGCCGGTGGACGTGGGGACGGATGAGGGCGGCATATATGAACGTGTGATCTGGTTTGATGTGATTTATGAAAGGAGTGAATGAGAATGGCAAAGACAGGTGTATTTCCATGTTATGAAAATCAGTTTAAGGTAGGGGATGCCAAGGAAGGAGCCACCTCTATCGCAGATATGGAGACCTTTTCTGTCAGCTTTGACAACGGCGTGGAAGAGTGGACGCCGTTTGATACGGAAGGCTGGGTAAGACGCCTTTTAACGGCTAAGGGCATTACGATTTCTGTCACTGGAAAGAGAAATGTAGGGGATACAGGAAACGATTATGTGGCGGACAAGGCTTTTAAAAACGGCAGGGACGCAGAGGGGTATTTTGCCTGGACATTTCCAGATGGGACTACGGTTTCCTGGAATATGGCCGTGATTAACGTGAAAAATATAGGCGCCGGCGATTCGACGGCAGTAGGGCCTTTGGAGTTTGATATTCTGAGCAACGGAAAGCCGACGATTGAGAGTGCTGAGTCGGAAGACGGCGGAGTATAGGGGGAAAGAGATGGGAAGAAAGATTGATATTACTGAGAAACTGAACTTTGAGGAAGCCCCGGTTCTTTTAATCCAGGGGAAAGAGATTCATGTCAATGACGATGCGGTGACGATGCTGTCTGTTATGCAGCTCATGGGGAAAAAGGAACCATCAGTGGGAGAGATTATGAAGGTTTATGAAAAGCTGTTCCCGGCAGCAGACCGGAAAGTGATGGAACAGGAGTTAAAGCTTCGGTTCAGCAGCCTGATTACGGTGATCAAAGAGGCGATTGAACTGATCTCGGGAGATGTGACAGACCAGGGAGAGTGATGACCCGTACTACGATCTGTTTGAGGACTTTGATCTGATCGTGTCATCGTTTCTTTCGCAGTACGGGTTTCGGATTTACTCAGACGATTTCAGAAAAATGAAGTGGGAGGAGTTCAAAGCCCTCCTTTCGGGACTGGGGCCTGACACACCTTTGGGGAGAATGGTACAGATTCGTTCTGAGGAGGATGAGGAAATACTCAAATATTTTACTCCGGAGCAGAAGCGGATCCGCCGGGAGTGGAGACTCAGAAATGTTGAGGAAAAGAGCGAGGAGGAACTTGCTTCGGTGCTGGAATCGTTAAAGCAGGCCTTCATCCGGATGGCAGGAGGTGATATGCATTGAGAGGATAAGGAAAGAGAAACAGAGGGAAAATCGGGAAAAGGTGCGCTGCCCCTTCTGCGGGTATCCGGTCAACGCCTTTCGGGCGGAGGAGGCCTCCTGCAGAGGGGTATTTTTTAAGTGCAAGAACAGGAATTGCAGGAAGGAATTTGAATTAAAAATCTAGGACGCTGTGCCCATGTGCCTGTCCATTAAAAGGCAGGTGAATGGGTATGGCAGCAGACAGTGCAGGCCAGATTGGACTGGATCTGGTTATCAATCAGAATGATTTTAACAGGCAGCTGAAAGGGATTCAGTCCCTTGCAAAGAAGGCTGGAGCAGCTCTGGCAGCGGCGTTTACCGTTAAGACGCTGGTGAACTTTGGAAAAGAGTGCATAGAACTGGGAAGCGATCTCCAGGAGGTACAGAACGTAGTGGATGTGACCTTCCCGGCTATGTCAAAGCAGGTGGACGCTTTCGCAAAGAATGCGGCCGCGCAGTTTGGACTTTCGGAAACCATGGCCAAACGGTTCACGGGAACCTTTGGTGCTATGGCAAAGGCTTTCGGTTTTAACGAGCAGGCGGCCTATGAGATGGGAACTGCCCTGACCGGGCTGGCCGGGGATGTAGCGTCTTTTTACAATATCAGCCAGGATGAGGCGTATACAAAGCTCAAGTCTGTATTTACCGGAGAGACAGAGAGCCTGAAGGATTTGGGCGTGGTGATGACCCAGACAGCCCTTGACCAGTACGCACTGGCAAATGGTTATGGAAAGACCACAGCGGCCATGTCGGAAGCAGAGAAGGTGGCTCTCCGCTACAGCTTTGTCCAGCAGCAGCTGACTGCAGCGGCCGGGGATTTTGCAAGAACCTCTGACAGCTGGGCCAACCAGGTACGGGTGCTGAATCTCCAGTTTGACAGTCTGAAGGCTACCATCGGCCAGGGACTGATTAATGTATTTACGCCTCTCCTGAAGGTGATTAATTCTGTTATCGGAAAACTTCAGACTCTGGCCAATGCGTTCCTTGCGGTGACAAATCTGTTTTCCGGAAAGAAGCAGCAGGCCTCTGGCATGGGGCAGGTGATTGAGGATGCCAGCGAGGCGGCCGGAGCTGTCGGAGGAATCGGAGACGCCGCTCAGGGAGCTGCCGGAGCAGCTAAGAAAGCCGCCAAGGAGATGGCGAAGGCTTTTTCCATTGATGAGCTGAATATTGTACCACAGGATTCTGAAGCTGGTGGCTCGGGAGGAGCTGGAATTGGTGCCGGCGGGATTGATGTGGGAGGAATGGCTCCTGATGCAGTGGATACCGGGGCGCTGGATACAATGGATGCCAGACTTTTAGAGATGCTGCAGGGATGGCAGAAGGCAGTACAGCCAACCATCGAGGCCTTCAAACGTTTGGGAGAAGCTTTGGATCCGCTGAAGCAGTTTGCAGCACAGGCACTCATTGATTTCTATGAGCATTTCTTAAAGCCGGTTGCTGTGTGGACATTTGGGGAAGGGCTTCCAAGGTTTATTGATGCTATTACAAACGGACTGGGAAAAATCAACTGGCAGCCTATTAATGATGCACTGGTACGCCTTTGGGATGCACTCGCCAGGTTTAGTACAGACGTAGTGGGGGAAGGACTGCTGTGGATCTGGGAAAATGTTCTGGTGCCGCTGGCTTCCTGGACGATCAGTAATATTGCACCGCTGTTTTTTGAAGCTTTAGCTGCGGCTTTTTCGATTGTAAATAATGCCGCAGAAGCTTTACAGCCATTATGGCAGTGGCTTTGGGATTATCTGTTTCTTCCCTTGGCGCAGTGGACAGGCGGAATTGCAATCAGCATTTTGCAGCAGCTGGTGGGGGCTCTGGAAAACTTTGCAGATACTATTTCTCAAACATCGGGCGTATGGGAAAGCATAATTCATTTTTTTGAAAAATTAAAGAAGACCTATGATACCTCTATAGTACCTATGCTGGACGCATTCGGGAAAGGTTTTTCTGAAATAGCAAAGGTTGTGCTGGAAGCATTTCAGACTCACATCCTTCCTATCCTTCAATCTGCGTCGGATCAGTTTTCGGCATTCTGTACAGAGCATCTGCAGCCTCTGATAGATAAATTTTTAGAATTTGCAGGTAAGGTTTCGGAGTGCATTACAGTGGTATGGCAGAATATTTTAGCCCCATTTATTGCATGGTTTGCCGAAACGATAGCACCCGTAATTGGAACGCAAATTCAGGCAGCCATAGATGTGTTCTTTCTGTTTCTGGACGCTGTATCTGAGATTGTGGAATCTGTACTGGATGTTTTGAACGGCATTCTGGATTTTCTTTTAGGTGTCTTTACCGGGGACTGGAAGCGGGCGTGGAATGGCATTAAACAGTTTGTAGAAGCAATCTGGAATGCCATTAAAGCCATGATTAATTTAGTGTTTGATGCAATCGTTCTGTTTATCTCTTCCAAGCTGGAGTACATCAGTACTCTCTGGACTACCATCTGGACGGCGATCAAAGATTTCGTAAATTCCATCTGGGAAGGAATTAAGAATATCATCAGCAGTCTGATTGACTCCATCCACCAGAAGATCAGTACCGTGATGGATGGAATTAAGAATGGCATTTCCACAGCTCTTGATACAATTAAGAAGGCCTGGTCAGATACCTGGGACAATCTGAAGAAGAAAACAGAGGATATTTTTAATAATATCTGGAAGACCATCAAGGGTATTATCAATAACATTATCGGCGGCGTGGAAAAGATGGTAAACAATGTGGTCAGAGCCATCAACAAGATGATTGAGGCGGTCAACAGCGTTGCGGATCATGTTCCGGGAATCGATGATGAGCTGATTCCTGAAATTCCAGAGCTGCATCTTCCACGTCTGGCCCAGGGCGGCTACGTGAAAGCCAACACGCCCCGACTGGCTGTGATTGGAGATAACAAAAGAGAGGGAGAGATTGTTTCACCGGAGAGCAAGCTCCTCGATATGGCCCGGACTGCAGCCGGCATGGCAGCAGGAGGAATGGGGAGCAGTGAGCAGATGGAGCGCATGATTGAGCTTCTTCAGAGAATTATCAGCCTGATAGAATCCCTTGATATGGTTGTGAATGTAGATATACGGGAAATTCACAGGAAATTAAAGGAGCTGGATAAGCGCTCGGGATACACACTGAGGCGGACGTAAATGCCGGAAAAGAAAGAAGAAGGAAGGGGAAAGGACGATGGCTTGCTTTATTTATATTAACGGGAAGGAGTTCCCTTCCCCGGATCGGGGGCTGGAATTTCTGGTCGCTACTTTTGTGAGCAGCGGGAAAAATGCCAACGGTGAGTTTGTGGGTCAGCGGGTCGGAAGGGATCAGTATAAGCTGAATAACCTGGTATGGAATAAGCTGGACGCCTCCACCTGGTCGGCCATGCTGAAGGAATTTCAGGAGTTCGTGGTGACAGTGAAATTTCCGGATATGGTCAATAACGACTGGCTGACGCTTCGGATGTATCCGGGAGACCGGACCGCGCAGCCTCTTCAGGTGGGGGCTGACGGCCTTCCTACTATGTACAGTCAGTGCAAGGTGAATATTGTAGATTGCGGGGAGTTGGATTAAATGCAGGCGGTGAGCAGTGAATATAAGAGGGAAATGAAGAAGCGCTACAGAGATGAGCGTTCTTTTATCCGTGTGACCATTGGGATGATTAACCAGACGGCCCAGGCATCGGCCAGGGTGGCAGAGCCGGAGGCATTTACCTATTTTTCTTCTCTCACAAAACCTTTTGATAATTATCAGGTAGAAGAGCTGTATGCAGGATGTGATGAGGACTGGACAGCGGTGAATGGAAGCATGTATTTCCTTCCAAGAAGAAAGCAGGATGTGGTATTAAATGCTGGTCTGGTGACGGAGGAGCTGATAGGAGTGGTAGAAATACGGTTTTCAGTGGCGCTCTCTATCAAGGGACTAACCATTGAGTTCGGGAAGGCATACCCGGTGGATTTTACGATTGAATCGGATCAGAATACAGTGGAGGTAGAGGGGAATGCCTCCGGACATTTTGTAACGGAGGAAATTTTTTCAGATGCCACCTTCCTCCGGCTGGTTCCATCCAGGATGGTAAACGGACAGTCAAGACTCCGGATTCACCAGATTACAATGGGAATTGGAATTTATTTTGATAACCGGAAAATTCTGTCTGCCGTAAAGAAAGAGCATATCAGCCCTATTACAGAGGAACTCCCTTCTATTGATTTTTCCATGACGGCTGAAAACCGGGATCGAACTTTTGATGTGGAAAATTCTGAATCATCGGTACAGTTCCTGGAGATTGGACAAAATGTGGAAGTAATGTACGGCCAGGAGCTGGAGAATGGGACGGTGGAATGGATGCCGGGAGCAAAACTTGCATTGAAGGACTGGTCTGCTGATGATGAGGAGCTGGAAATCGGGGCAACGGATCGGTTTGATGGAATGGAGGAAACGTACTACAGTGGGCGCTATGCTCCGGAAGGATTGTCCCTGTATGATGCGGCGGATGATGTATTTCAGGATGCAGGAGTGGACAGCAGGGAGTATTATATCGATCCTTATCTGAGAGATGTACTGATAAAAAATCCTGTGCCTGCGGTTACTCATAAGGAGGCGCTTCAGATGATTGCCAATGCTGGGCGGTGTATCCTTTACCAGGACAGAGAAGGTAAAATTTTTCTTAAATCCAGCTTTATTCCTGATATGGAGGCAGCATCGGAGAATGAGGCATATTTTTCTCACGCGGCGCGGATTCTGGACGGGACAGCGAAGGAGGAATATGCCCTGACTGGACAGGATTACTCTCAAGCCGGAGGAGTACAGTATTTTCTTCCCAGAAAGGGTGGGGAGATTGTACTGAATACCGGCTATATCAGTGATATAACAGCGGACAAGGAGGGAAACTTCACGGAACATCCGACTGTGGTGATTACTCTGGAGGCGGCGTTTAAATGTTTCGGGCTGACTCTGGAGTTTGGCCGGAATGCGCCGGAGAGAATGGTGTTTCATTCTTATTACAGCGAAGAGCTCCAGGAGAGTTTTGAGGTGAAAGATTTGAGAAAGACGACAGTGATTTCTCATGAGTTTCCTTCGTTTGATTGTCTGGTGATGGAGTTTACAAAGGGATCGCCTGGAAACAGGGTGGTTCTTGACAATATCCTGTTTGGCGACAGCACTGACTATTCTCTGGAGTATGGAACGGAACTTACGAAAACTCCCAAGGGGACGCAGCTCACGAAGGTGAAGGAGCTTCAGGTGGTAAGGACGCTTTACAGCGAGGGAGAGGAGGAGCAGGAGCTGGCAAAGGAAATACTTTCCTCTGATGGTGAGACTTCCAGATATACCTTCTATCTCTCGAACCCCTCTTACGGATTTTCAGCAGCATTTACGGAATCGAAGGAAGGGGCACAGGTGTCGGTAGTCGACAGCAGCGCCTATTATGTGACAGTGGAATTAACAGGAGTGAATGGAGAAGCAGAGGTGGTGGTAAATGGGTGGGAATATGTGACAACACAGGCGAGGACGGTTAAGCAGCTTCACACGACAGGTACGGTTGAAGTGTGGGAAAATCCTTTGGTTTCAGACAATCAGATGGCAGAGGATCTGGCTCAGTGGATTGGGGATTATCTGGCATCGGACAGGGAATACAGCCTTTCCTACCGGGGTGAACCAAGAATTGACGCCAATGATCTTGCATTTCTGGAGAATAAATATGTGCCGGATCTGCTGATAAGGATTTCTGAACATACCTTGAATTTTAATGGCGGAGCACTGTCAGGGACGATGAAGGCGAGGAGGGATATGAGTGGCATGGTCAGAACCAAAAACGGACTGGAAGCCAAATGATTTTTTTAATATTCAGGACTATAACCGAATTAAAGGAAACCTGAATGAAATACGGCAGCTGGCATTGACTCTCTGGCCGGAGTTTTACTTTGAGGACATGGGGGAGGATAAGACCTATGAAGATTACAGCTTTTATGCGGATGAAATGAACCGGTTTGAGGCGAATGTGGAGCACATCTGCCAGGGGACATTTCCGTTTGCGGTGGGAGAGAGGATGACATTTTATGATAATACGCCGTTTATCGGCTGGCAGGAGCTGAATCGTTTGGAAGAGGCCTGTCGCCTGATGTACAGCAATCTGAAAAGCAGGGAGGAGGGCCGTAAAATGCTGGCGTTTACACTGAATGGAGGTTTATTTGGATGAAGAGACTGAAAACAGATTACAAGGACGCCATGTATGACGGGCAGAGGCGGTATCGGCTGGCGAAAAATGAGGATGATACCTACGGTATTTTGGATGCCACGATGTACACTCAAGTGGGTGATCGGTTTGGAGAAAATGACATTAATGAAACGAACCAGGCGGTGAATGCTCTGATGGATACCAGGACGATTACCCTGACGGCAGCAGGCTGGCAGGGAAGCGGGCCTTATACGCAGACGGTGGAGGCTTCGGGCGTACAGGATACAGATGAGCCAATGGCAAAGGAAGTAATTCCGAAGGGAACAACAAAAGAGGATGAGAAGGCGATCCGTAAGGCCGCAGGCTGTGTAAGCTATTTCGAGACGGGAAATGGGACGGTGACGTTTACCTGCATCGGAAAGAAACCGGAAACGGACTTTCAGGTTGTAATGAAGGGGGTGTAAGGCATGGCGATGGGAATTTGGCTGCCGGGAGGCGGCGGAGCGGATCTGGACGTGGTGACAGCCGGCGCCGGGGATGTTCTGGCCGGGAAGGTGATAGTCGGCCCGGATGGGGAACCGCTCACCGGAACCCTGGCATTGTCTGGCAATGCTTCTGACGGACAGGTATTAAACGGGCAGACGTATTATAATACAGATGCCAAAACAAAAAGAACCGGTACGATGCCGAACAGAGGAGCTGTGAACCAGTCTCTTGCTATCAACGGCAGCTACACGATTCCGGCGGGATATCATAATGGAAGCGGCAAGGTAAGCCAGAGCATCCCAACCAAGGGCGCGCAGACGTACACGCCGGGGACCACAAATCAGACGATTGCGGCGGGGCAGTATTTGACTGGGCCACAGACGATAAAAGGGGATCCGAACCTGAGACCGGAGAACATCAAGAAGGGTGTGTCGATAATGGGAATTACCGGAAGTTTTGAAGGCTATGTCATAAGCCCGTTAAATCTTTTTAATGCCGGTACATGGGGCGGAGGACAGTCTGGCTATACTGTAATGGAAGGGCCGGGAACTTATCCAGGAAATAAAGTATCTATAACGGGGGGAACCATTCGTTTAGACACTAACGGAGGAGAAAGCGCACTGCTCAGGCTGAATAATGTAGTTGATATTACAAACTATAAATATTTAAAGATTGATTGTCCGTATGACACGATCTGGTCCGCTGTAGGATGCGGAATCAGCAAAAGTTCAGGCGATACATCTTTTGACGGTCTTACGGCCAAATATGAAAGTAATCTAGGCAGTGGTAACTCCCCTAAGGGTACTCATGTATTGGATATATCAGGTTTTTCTGGCGCCTATTGGGTTTATATATATCTCCTCACAGGTGGAAGCGGCAGCCGTTATGCAGGAATCAACCGGGTATATCTGACCAGTAACTAAGGTTACAATGCTTTTTTAAACAGGCATTATAAATGCCCTACGTAAACCATAAGCATTGCAAGTAAGCTTGCTTGTGCTGCTCAGCAAATTGTCCTCCCAATCGGCAGCTGTAGTGAGATCATGTAAGAACATTGTTTTATGTAAACCATATTTTATAAATATAACCATACCTCTGCCTATTCAGATTATTTGTTTCCAAAAAATCTTCGACGGAGAACCAACCAACGATATTTATATCTGTCAGGTCAATAGTATGCTGTTTATTGGAGCCTGATGGCAGTGTATAATATGCTGCTTGGCCGCCAGACGTATTTCTCACATAAAAATAAAAACTGGAACCTATCGATGCATCGGTAGTTATCATGTTAAAAGATTTATATGGAGTTAAATTAATCGGTTGGTTTTTAAATATACTAAAGCCTCGAGATGACGTTGTTGATTGACTGTAAGTCATTAAAATATTACTGGCTTCAAACTTGGTAGCGACGTCTGTATCACCGACCACATTATTTGAAGAGTACCCACTTCCCCAGGATCCTCTATTATAGATGTCCAAGGGGCCAGGAACGAATCCATCGTGGGTTCCAATAATTCCCATTATGGAACATTATCGACAGTAGAAGTGGAAAGAAATGGAAAAGACAGGGAATCTGTGATATACTCTCCCTGTTACCGCCCCGATACTGGCAACAGGAAGGGGGTGCTTGTCATGGAATTAGCTTTATCTTTTGTAGTCGCCGTTGCGGCTGGTGTAGCCTGCCACTACATCATCAAATGGCTGGACGGCGATAAATAGTCGGTAACCAGCCTGCGGGGATAAGCCTTCCCGTCTGAAAAAATAGGAATAGAAAAACCCCAGAGATTGCGGCTCTGGGGTTTTTCGTATGTGCCCGTCATGGACATGCTTTATCTTTTTGCCTACAGGCATTATAGCATATGCGTTTTCTGATTGCAAGATACGTATATGCTGTTTTTTTATCCTGAAATTTGAAAAAGGAGGACAGATTTTGAAGGGAGGATAACATTTTTTCCGAAAACGACATCCAAAAAGAAAGAAGGTGAGGAAGATGGATGAAGCGGTTAAAGCGGAACTTGAGCGCCTGCGGGATGAAGACCGCAGGCAGAACAAGCGGATTGAGGTCCTGGACGAGTCTGTAAAAGCGATCCAGGATTTAGTCCTGTCTGTACATACCCTGGCCCATGACATGAAAGGAATGCTGGAAGAGCAGAAAGAGCTGGGAAAGCGCCTGGACAAGCTGGAGAAGGAACCGGGAAACAGGTGGCGCCGGGTAGGGGATAAGATTCTGGACACTGCCATAGGTGTTCTGACAGGCGGAGTTGTCACAGGAGCTGTCCTTTTGGCATCTCAGTATATTAAGTAAGAAAAGCGAAAGAGAGGAAAAATGATGGATGTAACAAGCTTAATGCAGTATGTGTCTTATGGGCTGATTGTCATTGGTGTGATGGCCTTTCTGGTATCGGCCATTACCCAGGTCATAAAAAGCTGGCCGGGTCTTTCCAAACTGCCTACTTCGGCGGTGGTGATTGTTCTGAGCCTGATCCTTTGTCCGACTGTTCTGGTGGCAGTTATGGCGTGGATGAAGCAGCCGATTGAGTGGTATATGATATTTGCCTGCATTCTGGCAGCGTTTATTGTAGCGCTGGTATCTATGGACGGATGGGAGCGGCTGAAAGAGATCTGGGAGCGGACTGGATACAAGGATAAGTAGGAGAGGAGGTGATCCATTCATCTCCCGCAGCTTCGGCGGGTGATCCGGAGCACATTCAAACAGTATGACAAAGGCTGTCCACCCGGGCGGCCTTTTCAAATATCAATTTTAAGGAGGACTCATTATGAGTAAGAAAAATCACTGCGAATTACACAAGGACGGAACCTTTAATCAGGAGGCACCAGGCACCCACATCACAGCGGAGATGGCCGGAGCCTGCAGCTGTGACGGTCCGGCTGAAGGGCCGGCACTGGAGGGCAAGGGCAACACTCCCGCCGGTCCCGGACTTGAGGGAAAAGGCAATACTCCGGCCGGCCCCGGGGCAGAAGGTAAAGGTAACACCCCGGCAGGCCCGGCAGCGGAAGGAAAAGGAAATACGCCTGGCGGCCCGGCAAAATAGTTGCGACGTCGGAACTTACAAAGGGAGGCCTCGGGGCCTCCCGGAAAGGAGCCTATATGATAAAGAGTATGCAGAGAGCAGATCTTGGCGACAAGTGGTTTACAGAGCTTCAGGAGGAGGTCAGGGAAGCATCGGAAACAGCACTGCAGGACTTCCAGACAGCCATCGATCCGGATGCGATGGGCCCGGACGGAAAGGAGGGGATTGACGATGCAGATTAACAAACTGCTGACTCCGTACAACCTGAACCGCCTGGGCGATACCAGTCGTATCAAATACATCGTGATCCATTATGTCGGGGCCACCGGCGGGGCGGAAGCAAACTGCCGGTACTATGCCAGCAAATATATTGGGGCCAGCGCCCACTACTATGTGGGATTCGGCGGAGAAATCTGGCAGAGTGTGGAGGACGGGGACATTGCATGGCACTGCGGAGCCAAAACTTACCGGCATCCGGAGTGCCGCAACTCCAACAGTATCGGCATTGAGATGTGCGTGAGAAATAAAGGCAGCCAGACGGCAGAGAGCCGGGACTGGTACTTTGAGGTGGCCACAGTCCAGGCGGCTGCCATGTTGACCAGGGAACTGATGAAAAAGTACGGCGTTCCGGCAGATCATGTGATCCGTCACTATGATGTAACAGGGAAAATTTGCCCGAATCCTTACGTCTACAACCACACGGCCCACACCTGGGAGGCCTTCAAGGCAGCGCTGACAGCCACAGCTCCGAAGGAATATCCTCAGGGTTTCATCCAGGCCGCTGATGGGGTGCGCTGGTGGTATCAGTTTAAGGATGGTTCTTACGCCCACAGCGGCTGGTACTGGCTGACCGAGGTAACCGGGGGTACTTCCGGCTGGTACCTGTTTGACGATGCAGGCTATATGCTGACCGGTTACCAGACAGATTCGGCGGGTGAAAGATTCTTTCTCTGCCCGGATAAAGGTATCCATGAGGGACAGTGTATGGTAACAGATGAGAGGGGAGTTCTGAGGATTGTGGGAGAGTATGATTTTGAAGAACATAAATATGTAAGGCGGTAGATTGTCCACCGCCTTGATTGGAAATATTTTAAAATATTGTATCATCCTCGGAAATATATCTGTCTATGCAACACGAAATGCAACACGACACCCGGCAGGCCTTGATTTTACAAGGCTTTTCGGCGGGTTCGATTCCCGTCAGCAGCTTTTTTCTTTTGCCCTTGTAAATACTGGATTTTTCCTGTATTTACAAGGGTTTTTGCGTATCTGGCGAAATCGTATGAAAACCTCTCTGTTTCGCAGCGCGCCGCAGGCTGTTGGTCCCTCCTGCAGCGTTGAGGATACTGTCACAGGAGCGCTCTGCTCGGCATCTCAATATACTAAGGAAAAAAGAGAGGAAAAGCAGATGGATGTTACAACCTTGATGCAGTATATATCCTATGGACTGATCGCGATCGGCGTGATGGCCTTTTTAGTATCGGCAATCACCCAGGTAATTAAGAGCTGGCCGGGACTTTCCAAGCTGCCCACCTCGGCGGTGGTGCTTGTTCTGAGCCTGATTCTCTGTCCGGCAGTTCTGGTGGCGGCCATGGCTTGGCTGGACCAGCCTATTCAGTGGTATATGATATTTGCCAGTATTCTGGCAGCGTTTATCGTGGCCCTGGTATCTATGGATGGATGGGAGCGGCTGAAGGAGATCTGGGAGAGAACAGGCTATAAGGATAAAAAATAGGGAGCCCGTGAAAAAATAGGGACCTGCGAAGCAGAAAAGCTCCGGTGCAGAAACCGGAGCTTTTGTAAAGCATCTGGTAAGTGTTATCAGAATTTCTGGAAGTTTTCTACGTCCAGCACGAATACAGTAGCGCCTCCGACTTTCATGTTCATGGGAACTGTCATATTGACAGTCGGGCAGCAGTTTCCGGCCATGGTTGGTGGAGTGTATACAAGCTGCTCTCTCTGACCGGACATTTTTTTGATAATGGAAATGGCCTCGTCAACTCTGGCGTTGTCCACACCCAGCATCAGAGTGGTACTTTTCTTTTTCAAAAAACCGCCCATGGTGGAGAGTTTTGTAACGAAGAACGAGTTCTGGTTCAGCTCATAGACCAAATCGTCGGCATCTTCACTTCCGATAATCGCAATAATCATTTTCATATGCAGCACCTCCTGTTCATTACATTTTATTATTTTACCATTAAATCAAGAATATTGATATAAAAAACGAATAAAAATTTCATTTTTTTTGTAAAAGTCTTTGAAAAGGAGTCAAAAATAGGAATTTTAGGACTGAAATCCGCATGATGTCTTTTGCATAAAGACATTTGATAACTATTCTTTATAGGAGAGATAACAAACAGATATGGATAAATACAGAGGGAGAATAGATTTTTTGCTGTCAGTCTGGTATGATGGAGCTGTTTGTGTCTGAAAGACAGGAGGACATAAGAGAAAAAGTTTTACATCAGGAGGAGAGCAGTATGAATCAGAACAGAAGCCAGTGGGCCAGCAATCTGGGCTTTATCCTGGCAGCGGCCGGCTCGGCCATAGGGCTGGGAAATATCTAATTGCCTGCGTTGTGAGGGCTGTGACGCTTCCGGGCGCAGCGGACGGAGTTGCCTTTATGCTGACGGTCAACCCGGAGGATTTTAACAGGGACACTCTGGTCGGAGCCCTCGGACAGGCCTTTTTTTCACTGTCAGTGGGAATGGGGATTATGGTTACTTACGGTTCCTATGTGCCGAAGAAGGAAAATCTGGTTAAGAGTGCAGCCTGGATCTGTTTTTTGGATACCATGGTGGCAATCCTGTCAGCTTTTGCCATTATCCCAGTGGTATTTGTGACCCTGGGCGCAGAGGGACTTGGAATGGGCGGAGGCTTCGCTTTCATGGCGCTTCCGGAGGTGTTTGCGGGCTTCCCCGGCGGCGTTCTGTTTGGTCTGGCATTCTTCATCCTTCTGTTTCTGGCCGCTCTCACCAGTGCCATCAGCATTCTGGAAAGTTGCTGCGCTTTTATCACAGAAGAGTGGAAGGTCTCCAGGCTGAAGGCTGCTGTGGGTCTGTCTGTTCCCATGGCGCTTCTGAGCGCAGGATACTCCCTGTCTCAGTCGGCGGCAAGGGGAATTAATCTGCCGTGGTTTGACTTTGCAGACGGACTGCAGATGCTGCCCATGAATGCGGTGATGGAGAAATTTACCGATAATCTGATGATTCCTGTGGGAGCCTTTTTCTTCTGTATTTTTACCGGATGGGTCTGGGGAATCGGGAAAGCAGAAGCAGAGATTGAGGCGGAGGGAAGCTGCCGGTTTGGCCTGAAAAGGCTTTGGGGCGCGATTGTAAAGTTTGTGGCTCCGGCCTTTATTCTTGTGATCTTGTATTTCACAGTGGGAAAAGGTCAGGGACTGTCATAGGAAATTCTCTGGAAGAGAAATCGGCAGAAGGAGTATCCGGCTGAGGAAAAGCCAGACAGAGAAAGAGCTGAAACGAAGCAGAAAATAAGAAAAAATGGAAGAGCGAAACCGGAATCATCAGGCATCGGTCTTCTGGCAGGAGGTAGAGCTTATGGTAGGAAAAAAGATTAAAAACATCGTGTTTGATATGGGAAAGGTGCTGCTGGACTATGATCCTCTTGGAGTGGCCAGACATTTCATGGCTGACCCTCAGGAGACAGAGCTGCTCAGAAAAAATGTGTTTGAATCGGAAGAGTGGCTTTTGCTGGACCGCGGCGCTATTTCAGAGGAAGAGGCTGTGGAGAGGATGAAAGGGCGCATGCCGGATGAACATATGAGAGATATGGCAGAACAGTGCATGGCACATTGGCACCAGTACAATATCAGCCCCAAGCCTGGAATGGAGGAGGTTGTCCGGGATCTGAAGAAAAAAGGTTACAGGACGTATATCTGCTCCAATATATCCCTTCGGTTTCGCGAATTTCGAAACGAGGTTCCCGGTATCGGGCTGATGGACGGCGTTCTCATTTCTGCCGAGGAGCATTGTCTGAAGCCAGAAAGGGAGATCTATGAAAGGCTGTTTGAAAAATTCGGGATACGGCCTGAGGAATCCTTCTTCATTGACGACCTGGAAGAAAATATTAGAGGTGCAGAAGCCTGCGGCATGGATGGATACTGCTATGCAGACGGGAATGTGGAAAGGCTGAGAGAACAGCTGGGAATATAAGAGAGAAAAATGGGGAAGCGGACAGCCAGTGGCTCCGGTTCCCCATTTTTAAACCTGTGTTTTCTTTCTTCCTTCTCTTCCGGAGAGATCCGTCTGCTAAAAGGACAGAACTCTGGCATGCAGCAGAGCGGCATCCTCAGGAGTGTGGGTGGACAGAAGGAGAGGTCGGCTGTTTCTGTATTTTTCGATAAAGCGGATAACCTGATGCTTGGTGTCCCCGTCAAGGCCGGAAAAGGGTTCGTCCATGATAAGGGCATCACAGTCGGAGAGCAGGGCGCGGGCCGCCGCCAGACGCCGCTTCATGCCTCCGCTCAGGGTGTGGGCAGGGCGGCCGAGACACTCAGCTGGAAGAATCTCACAGAGTGCAGAAGCAATCTGCTTTTTTTGTTCTGCCTTCGGGCCCGGAGCCATGACAAGACGTACATTTTCAATGGGGGAGAGATGCTCGATGAGGCGGTTTTCCTGGAAGACGGCTCCCAGCCGCGCCGGCACAGAGATTCTTCCGCTGTCTGCCTCTTCAAGTCCCATGAGGATGCGAAACAGGGTGGTTTTGCCGGAACCCGAGGGCCCCATCAGGCAGCAGATCTCCCCGACTTCCACAGAAAAAGAGAGAGCGGAAAGCACAGAAAGCTCTCCGTAGGATTTAAAAAGCCCGCTTACAGAAATACAGTTTTCGCGCTGAGAGGCGTTTTCAGAATCGGCAGAGCCCTCACTGAATGGGAGCTGCCCGGGTAAGAGTTGCTTCACTGACATAAAATTTCCTGCTTTCCTAAAAGATATATGGTTTCTCAAGGCCTGTTCTCCCAGCCTATTTTCCCTGCATTTTCAGCAGACAGTTCATCAGCAGCAGAAACAGTCGTTCCAGGAGGGCTGTAACTGCGATGATGACAAGGGTCCACGCAAAGAGATTCGCTGTCTCAAGGTATATTTTTGAGGTGTAGAGCTGCTCTCCGATGGAGAAGCTGGGGAGGCCGATTACCTCGGCGGCTACCCCGGATTTGATCCCCATGCCCAGGGCAAAACGGCAGCTTCCGGCCAGATAGGGAAGAAGGGCAGGAAGATAGATAGCGCGAAACTTCCTGAGGCCGGAAATGCGGAACACACAGGCCATTTCCAGAAGCTGCGCATCTGCCCTCGATAGGCCGGAGAGGGTGGACTCGTAAATCATGGGAAATACCACCATAAAGGAGATAAACACAGAAAGATTTTCCGAGCCAATCCAGATGAGAGCCAGAATGACAAAGGAGGCTACGGGGATGGATTTCATGAGCAGGACTGCAGGGGCCAGGAATTCCTTCAGGACAGGCAGGAAAAAAGAGGCGGTGCCGGCAATGGCAGCCAGAAAAAAAGCCAGCAGAAAGCCTGCCGTAATCCGGAGAACGGAAAAGCTCAAAGAGAGCCAGAATTCTTCCGTGGGAAGCTGGAGGAAAAGCGCCCGCACCACATCAAGAGGCCCTACAAATATGATGGAATTTCCTATAAGGACCGCGGCTGCCTGCCACAGCGAGATCCAGAATAAGATGACAGCGGCACGGCGAAGTCTGGGCCTTCCCGTTTCGCTGCGGCCAGAAAAAGTCACCGCGTTCACCTCCCGCTTACTGGGCCAGATAGTAGAAATCATCGCCTGGAAGCGCGCCGCCGACAGATTTTGGATCCTGCTCAAAGAGAACCTCCAGATAACCGGACAGGGCGGATTTCATCTCCTCGCCCTCAATATACACAATACTGCAGTAGGGAAGGGCTTTTTTGGCCACAGGCTCTTTCTCGATGATACCCTCCTTGACGACGAGGGCTGCCGTTTCATCAGGCTCCGACAAAGCCAGTGCGGCAGATTCCTCGTGGGCATCCAGAAATTCTGCGACAGCCTCCGGGTTTGTCTCAATCAGACTGTCGCTCACCACAGTGACCCCTGTCACCAGCCGGCTGCCGCCCTCACCCTGGACCTTATCCCACTCTGAGGTCATGTCAAAGACGAGCCTCAGAGCCTCGTTCTGGCTCATGGCAACCGTGGCAAACGGCTGAGGAAGAAGGCCGACGGCGTCTGGATTTTCACTGAGGAGGGAGGCGATTTCGGTAGCCTCTGACTTGTATTCCAGCTTTACGTCGCCGGCATCAAAACCATTGGCAGCAGCCTGCTCTCTTAAGAGATACTGGAGAACATAGTCCGGGGTAGTTCCCTTTCCTGTAAGATAGACAGTCTTTCCGGCCAGATCAGCCCAGGAGGTGATGGAAGGATCGCCGGAAACCAGGTACAGGACGCCCAGGGTGTTGATATCAATAACCTGGATTTTGCCCTCCGTTTTATTGTAGAGAACACTGGCCGCGTTAGCCGGCAGCAGGGCAATGTCCAGCTCTCCGGATACCATGGAAGCCAAAAGCTCGTCAGCCGCGGCTGCCATAGTAAAGTCATAGGTTTCCGAAAGGCTCTCATCATTCATCATGTGGACAAGTCCCATGGAAGTCGGGCCTTTCAGGGAACCGACACGGATCAGGTCACGGCTCTGTGAGACTTCCGTTTCCTGACTCTGCTCAGAGGAAGCTTCACTTACACTCTCAGCCTCTGTCTGGCCTGAGGTCTCTGAGGCATTCCGGGAGCCTGATGCAGAGCAGCCGGCCAGAGCCGCCGTCATGGCCAGAGCCGCGGAGACGGAGACGAAACGTCTGGCAGCCCTGTTGCCTCCCCTGGAGTTGTCCGTAGTTAAATAATGAAGAAATCTTCTGCTTTTCATTTAATTTTCCTCTTTCTCTCATAAAGCCATAAATTAATAGAGTTATAATTATGAATTTTCGTTATCGGGCACAGCTAAAGGTAGCCTGTGCTGACTGTAAGTATACAGGAAATCGGAATAAATATCAATATTTCAGCCTGTCAGACACTGCAGGTTCTGAAAAAGCTGCGGTGGAAACTTGATTCTGCTCCCGAGGCTTCTGAAAAGCCGGGAAAAGCAGAGAAGAGTGGGTAAAGGACTGGAAAGACAGAAAAACACAACACAAGAGAAAGGTCAGAGCAGTCCAAAGTCAGAGGAAAATGTAGTTGACAGGGCAAGAGAAGAAAAATATAATTAACAATGTTAATTAAATGGTCTGGCGGAAATTGCCTTTCGTGAAGAGCAGAGACAGCAGTTTGCATCTTCAGATAAATCAGTCGGCAGTCGGCAGACAGAAAAGGGATTTATCCCGTTAATTAGAAAAACAGATTCCAGGAGGGAAGATTATGAAGGACGCAGGAGAACGCAATGTGGAAAGTCCGGATGGCCGCAGCGCTTCACCGGATTGGCGGGTGATGTGGAAATGGATGCAGCAGATTCACTGCTTTTCCAGAAATATGACAAAACAGCAGCAGAACAGGGAGTTAACGATGGGGGAGATGGAAGTACTTGCAGTGGTGAGTCTGGAGAGTGAGACAACACCTATGAGACTCAGCAGGGCAACTGGTATGAAGCTTGAAGCAGTCAGCCGAACGCTTCGCTCTCTGGAGTCGAAGGGGTGTATCAGGAGAAAAAAACTTCTGTCTGATGCCAGAAGTGTCCTGATTACTCTCACAGAGAGGGGGGAAGAGCTTCTGAAGAAGGACTGCGGTTTGTTTTTGGGACCTTTGTACCGACTTGAAAGAGAGATGGGGGAGAAAACCAGAGAGCTGCTGGCCCTGATTGAACAAGCCAACTGGCTTCTTTCGAAGGCAGAACAGGAAAGGGAGAAAAAACAGGCAGAAAGCAGTGAGAAGGGGGAGGAAAATGAGATTTTATGATGCACTTCAGCTGGATCCGGCAGTACTGAAAGACAGGATTAAAAAAGCGTCTGACGGCAGGGAACGGCTCTGGTTTATGACCGCTCTTCTCGTGCGGGACGTGCTGCTTGTTGCCTTTGCTATTGTCTTTATTTTGTTTCTCACATTAGTGTTTGGACAGGAAAACAGCTCCATGGCTGTCATAATTTTCTGCATCCTGCTCAGCATTCGCTTTGTCAGTTTCGGATACAAGGCAAAGCATTCCGTGATCAATCTGGCAGCAGTCTTTGGGATTTTGACGGTCTCTCCGGTGTATGCCCAGCACCTAGGCCCTCTGGCAGGCTTTGCAGTTCATTTTATATCCCTTTCCCTGATTCTTGTGATTACGTGTGAATACCCTGAGATGGGGAACGGAGGACTTTATCTGTTTGGATATGTCTTTCTGGCCGGAAATCCAGTCGAGGGCTCTGCTCTTGCCGGCCGTGCCATGATGGCACTTGTCGGTTTTGGATTATGCGGGGCGATCTTGTTCTTCAGGCACCGTAAGAAGCATAAAAATGTATCATTTCTGCATGTCGTCGGCCGCATGAGAATTTACGATCCAAAATGTCAGTGGCAGCTTCGGCTGGCTCTTGGATTAAGTCTTTTGTTTCTGTTGAACAGAGCCCTGAATTTGAACAGATTTATGTGGGCAGGCTTTGCCTGCTCCTCCCTCCTTTCTTCTTATCCGGTCAATCTGAGGGGGAGACTGGCGGAAAGAGCAGGAGGAATTGTTCTGGGCTCCCTGCTGTTTGCTGCTGTTTACCGGCACATTCCGGAGTCTTTTTTGTTCATGGTAGGCCCTGCAGCCGGACTGTGCCTGGGGATTTGTTCCAGCTATTTTGCCAAGACTGTCTTAAATTGCTTTGGAGCTTTGCTTATGGCAGCCGGCACCTATGGCCTTTCAGCGGCGGTATCTGTCCGCATTGTAAACAATTTGTTGGGGATTGCCTTTGGCCTGCTGTTTTTCAAGGTGTATGAGAAGGCAGTCCGGGCAGTCTGCGCCCTGCTGGAACGCCTGAAAAAAAGAGAAGCTGACAGCATGCAGAGAGAAAATCAGGGACCGGCCGGGGAGGCCGGGTAAGAAGCTTTCTTCCCTGCCTCCCCCATTTTGTCAGAATTCTGATGATTTGGAACAGCCCTATGACGGCAGACGGTCCTTATCCTCTCCTGTCCGAAGTGAGAAGGGTCTGGATGGTATCTGGTGAAGGATTCCAGTTAAAGACATAGAGAGTGTGAATGCGCCCGGAGGTTATGCGCAGGGTGGAAGAGATAAGGGTATTTCCCGGGCGTTCAGAGCGGGAAATCCGAAGCGGATAGCTGCCGGAATTCAGGCTGCTGAAGGAAGTGGGCTGACCGAAGGAGACGGACTGGAAGGTAAGATTGCCCACGGATACGTTGAGATTTCCGCTGTACCAGGCCAGATTGCAGACTCGCAGGCATCCGCCGGGGAATGAAGCCGGGCAGGACGGATCCGGAATTGAGAGGATGTTAAGGCCGGCCGGTCCGTTTGTGAACGCAATCGTGGCCATTCCGCTGTCAATGTAGATAGACTTTGAAGTGCTTATGTTCTGGGCTTCATCGACAGCCAGGAAGGTGTGGTAGCCGCGGGATATGCGTCTGTAGCCCGTCAGCTGAGCAAAATCCAGAGCAGTAGCGGCAAGCATCCCATCGATGTAAATGCGCAGAGAGTTGTAGCCCACAGCAGTATTCAGAAGGCGGATGGCTCCAGCTATCCAGGGATCCCCCCCACAGAACAGACAGGGATAGATGGGAATCTGACCTGTGGACGGGATGCTGGGAACAGTAGGGGTAGAGGGAATGGATGGTGTAGAAGGATACACTGGTGTCGAGGGTATGCTGGGCGTAGAAGGCATCGAGGGTGTGGTGGGCGTAGAAGGTGTAGTGGGCGTAGAAGGTGTAGTGGGCGTAGAAGGTGTAGTGGGTGTAGATGGAGTCGAGGGTGTGGTGGGCTCTTCCGGTGTGACGGAGAAGCCAGGATCGATCTCTTCGTCAAACGGCGGAATGGACGAGCCGCCTGGCATAGAGAAGTCGGGATCGACTTCTTCCATTTCCTGAACTTTTAAGGATAAAGAATAGGGAACTTCTTTCATGGACAGAATCCTCCGATGATTTCTTATGTAACAGAATATTCACCGGAAGACCGAAAGGTGACGGGAGGGGGCAAAAAAAGAAAAACAGTAAGGAAAGGTTTAAACAGGGGAACAGGCTGGGGGGAGAAAGCAGAAAAAACTGCCGGGCGGAGCGCTGCAGCTCCAGCCGGCAGTGGATCAGATCCTGTCAGATTTTTTTATCAGATACGTTTCCCCTGTCCTGGCGGCTGTTCGTGTTTTCCTCCATCCGAAACAGCCGGATTACTCCGTTTTCATTGAGATAGCGCAGCAGGGACAGACAGATAGGGAAACCGAACAGGCCCAGAACACCGAAAAGCTGCGCGCCTACAAACATGCTGGACAGGGTGACAACCGGGTGAAGCCCAATCTGGGCGCCGACGATTTTTGGCTCGATGATATTTCTGACTACCGTGACGAAGAGGTAGACAAGAAGCAGCGCCAGAGCCATGGAAAAATTCATTTTGAGCGCCTCCAGAACGATCCAGGGGATCATAACGCCTCCGGTTCCCAGAACTGGAAGAATATCAAAAATAGCGATCAGGAAGGCGATGAAAATGGAATTTTCCACTCCCACCACAGTCAGCCCGATAGAGAGCTCCAGAAAGGTAATGCTCATAATCAGAGCATAGGAGCGGATACAGACAAACAGCGTTCCCACCACATATTCCTTAATGAGCAAAAATATCTCCCGCCTTTTTTCATCCAGCTGAAGCAGACAGAAACCGGTCAGCCGATCGTAGTCTGCAGAAATAAAAAAGGTGGAAATAATTAACAGCAAAAGGCTGATAAAAAGTCCCGGCAGGGAGGAGGCCACACCGGACACATAGCCCATGGCAAGTCCGGAAAGGCTTGAAACCATCTGTCCGAGAGACTGGGAAAACTGAGTCATCAACTCCTCGAGGGCCGTCAGGAGCGCAGGATCCATGTGGAGAAAGGACTGTTCAATTCCGCTGTAGATATCGCTTAAAATCGGCTCCACATGGGCGGCATAAAGGGCAGGAAGATTAAACAGAAAACCCTTTACAGCCGAAAATGCCTTGACGCTCATGAGAAAGATCAAAAGGCCGACCGTGCAGTAAAAAACCAGCACAGTGAAGACTGCCGCAGCCTTCTTTTTCATCCGCAGACGCTCAGACAGAAAGCAGACCGGAGTGCGGAGAAGATAGGCGATGACAAACCCTGCTGCAAACGGAGCAACCATGGGAAGGCCGTATTTGATGAGAATGAAGGCGGCCAGAAGTATGATAGTGAAATATAAAAAATTGATAATGAAATTTTTGCGTTTCTGTATTTCCATGTAAGTCCTTTCTGAGATAATAAAGAGCTGCAGCCTCGTCCCTTTATTCTGGTGAGGAGAGGGCCAGCTCCTGTCCGATATTCAGCATGTGATCTCCGATTCGCTCAAAGTCGGTGAGCATTTCGGAATAGAGAATACATGCCTCGTCTGAACAGGTTCCCTTCTGCATACGCTTAAACTGGTTCTGGCGGAACAGATCCGTCATATCATCAATCTTCTGCTCCAGGGCAGCCACCTCTGAGAGGGATGATACGGTTAACTCCTCCATGGAAAGAAGCAGCTTCATGGAAGAGGCGCAGACAGACTGCATCTGGGAGATCTCGCTCTTTGCCTGTTCGGAGAAGGCAATCCTCTTTTCCTGCATCCGCTTTGTGTATTCGCAGATATTGACTGCGTGATCGCCGATTCGCTCCAGGTTTCCTGAAATCTTGAAGAAAGCGCTGATGAGAGCGGAGTCCTTTTCATTGGCCTCAAAGGCAATGGAATGGGAGATGTATTTGGAAATCTCCTTGTTCAGGAAATCAATGTACTCCTCTGTCTCCTCCACCTGGGGAAGTGAGTCAGGAGTTCCGTCGATCACAGCCTGGAAGCTGCGGCTTACGTTATCGGCAGCCATGGAAGCCATACGGCCAAGCTCCCGGCGGACACTTCCGATTACAATAGCGGAGGAACCGATCTGATGATCTTTTGAGGACTCCATTGGACGTATGTAGGCAAGATGCATCATGTCTATATCCTCTGTTCCACGATCCGGAAGGATTTTTGTGGCCAGCTCTGCCAGGTAAGTTCCAAAGGGGAGGAGCAGCAGTGTCGTGACAATGTTGAACAGCGTGTGCATATTGGCAATCTGAGCCGCAGGGTTATCGGGAGTCAGCGACACCATAAAGGCTGTAAGGGGCGTGGCCATACAGACAGCAGTGAAGAGGGCAGTTCCGATGATATTAAACATCAGATGGATCACAGTAGTACGCTTTGCATTCCGGCTGGTTCCGATGGAGGCCAGGACGGCTGTAATACAGGTTCCGATGTTCTGGCCAAAGAGAACGTACACTGCAGTTGGAAGTCCGATAACTCCGCTGACAGCCAAGGCCTGAAGGATACCTACGGAAGCGGAGGAGGACTGGATCAGAGCAGTGAAGACGGCTCCGGCCAGTATGCCGATAAACGGGTTGCTGAAGTTGGACACCAGATCCACGAAAGCCGCTGAATCGCGAAGAGGCATCATGGCTGAGCTCATCATCTCCATTCCTATGAACAGGATACCCAGTCCGGCAATGATTTGACCGTAATGGTGGAAGATGACTTTTTTTACAAATACAATGAACACAACTCCCACAAAGGCGAAGAGCGGTGCCAGCGCTCCCACGTCGAGGGCAATGAGCTGGCCCGTGATGGTAGTTCCAATGTTTGCTCCCATGATAATCCATACTGCCTGCTTCAGCGTCATCATGCCGGAATTTACAAATCCGACAACCATGACGGTAGTGGCTGAGGACGACTGAATGACAGCGGTGATTCCGGCACCTACCGCCACGCCGAGAAAGCGGTTGGCAGTAAGGCGTTCCAGAATCTGTTTCATTCTGTTGCCGGCCGCGTCTTCCAGTCCGGCGCTCATCATCTGCATTCCGTAGAGAAAGAGAGCCAGGCCTCCGAGAAGGCCAAGTAGGTCTGTTACATTCATAATAACTGTTTTCCTCCTGAAATATTCATTTAAAGTGAAAATCCAGGTGAATTTCCGCTTGTCCGCCCTGCAGCCTGCCTGCTGTTTTCAGATGCAGAAACATGCAGAATATCCGCTGCGAAAAGGTGGAAAAATGTCGAAATACACCCACTTAATCATATGAAAAAGCGGCCCAAAAGACAAGAAGAATTTTTAAAAATATAGAAGTATTAATTTTAAACCCGCTGGATATAAATTAACTGATAATTGCCCGGCAGAGTACAGGGAATGTTCCATAGAGAGACGATGCCGTACAGCCTCCCTCCGGATAGAGACAGTCCCAAGTTACGGGAATGAACTCAATTTTAAAACATGGTCTAGGAATTTTGCGTAAGATGTAGTAAAATAAGGGCGGTTTTTGCGCTTTTTGTGCTTTAAAAGTTGGCAATGAACAGAGGAGAATAAACATATGAATGAAAAAAAGGGACAGGCTGTCGGAAACTTTCTGCTCCAGGGCAGCATTCTGGCAGCCGCAGGGATTCTGGTGCGGCTGATTGGTCTGCTCTACAAAATCCCCATGACACGGATTCTGGGAGATGAAGGGATTGGATACTATAATACCGCCTACGAAATTTATAATATTGGTCTGATCCTTTCCTCCTACAGTCTTCCTTTGGCGGTATCAAAGCTGATTGCGAAGAAGGAGCAGGAGGGAAGAAGACGGGATGCAGGACGTGTGTTCTGCTGCGGCATCTTTGTGGGTGTGTTTGCAGGCGGAGTGATGAGCGCATTTCTGATTCTCTGTGCAGACTGGATCGCCTCGGGCATTTTTAACAGTCCGGGAAGCGCCCTGCCGCTGCGCGTGATGGCTCCTACCATTCTCGTCTTTGCAGTGATGGGAGTGTTTCGGGGATTCTTCCAGGGCCACGGTAATATGATCCCCACCTCCGTATCCCAGGTGGCAGAGCAGGTGGTGCATGCGGCTGTGAGTATCTGGGCCTCCTGGGATTTTATGAACCGCTATGCAGGAACTGAGAATCCAGCCTCCTGCGGAGCCGCAGGGGGAACCCTGGGAACTCTGGTGGGAGCGCTGGCTGCTTTCGTTATTCTGGCATTCTGGATGGCGAAATCTCACGGAAATGCCGGAGGCTACTGGAGAGCGGCCAAGGGATCGGGAGCACAGAAGGAGAGGGGAGATCGGGAGGACGTTTCCGGATACGGAGAGATTATGAAGCTTCTGCTTCTGACCTTTGTCCCCATCATTATGAGCCAGTTTGTCTACCAGCTGAGCGGTTCGGTGGACAATTCCATGTTTGGCATTATTATGGGAGGGAAGGGCCTTAGCGAAGCAGAACGGCTTTCCCTGCTGGGAATCTACGGCGGAAAATACAGGCTTCTCACCAATGTGCCTGTGGCTATCGCATCCTCTCTGGGAGCGTCCATGATCCCGAGCATTGTGGCGTCCCGTGTCATGAAGCGGCCCGGGGAGGTAAAGGAAAAAATCTACATGACCATCAAATTCAATATGCTTTTGGCCATCCCCTGCGCGGCTGGCATGTTTGCCCTCTCCTCCCCGATCATGCGTCTGGTATTCGCAGACGGCAGAAAAATGACTTCGGATCTTCTGATGTTAGGTTCCTGTGCCGTAATTTTCTTCTCCCTTTCCACGGTGACGAATGCAGTGCTTCAGGGCATTGACCAGATGAGAAAATCAGTGACCCACTCGGCCGTCTCCCTGGCGATCCATGTGGTTTTTGTCTATGTGATGTTAGAGCGTCTGAACTGGGGAGTATACGGGCTTGTGATAGGAAATGTGACCTTTGCCCTGGCGGTCTGCATTTTAAACTGGGTTTCTATCGGCCGGACGCTCCGGTACAGGCAGGAGGTGAAAACTACCTTCCTTCTGCCTCTCGCCTGCTCTGCAGTTATGGGGGCTGCAGCCCGCCTGGTCTATGAGGGAATCTGCCATTTTGTGCCCTCCAATACTCTGGGAGTTCTGGCTGCTGCAGGCGTCGGGGCCCTTCTCTACGGCTGGCTGCTTGTGGTCACCAGGGCAGTCAGTGAGAAGGAGCTGAGGAGCATGCCCATGGGGCGGCTGCTTCTGCGCTTTATGAGATAAACCTTTAAGATAAGCCTTTGAAATAAGCCTTTAAAATGGGAAGTGTGAATAGAAAATCACGGCAGGCGTCGGGCCGGCGGACAAAATGCGGGGGATAATCGCTATGGAAGAAAAACGGACAGGAAGGAAATGAAGAACATGGCAAAAAGCGAAATAAGGGATATGACGACAGGTTCGCCCTTTAAACTCATTCTGGGATTTGCGGTTCCTATGCTTCTGGGACTTTTGTTCCAGCAGTTCTACAGCATGGTAGATACAATTATCGTGGGAAAGTATCTGGGCGTGAAGGCCTTAGCCGCCGTTGGTTCCACCGGCTCTATTAATTTTATGATTATCGGCTTCTGTACCGGAGTGTGCAGCGGATTTGCCATTCCGGTGGCCCAGAGATTCGGGGCAGGAGATTATCGAGGGCTTAGAAAGTTTGCGGCAAACGCGGCCTGGCTGTCCCTGTTTTTTTCTGCAGCAATGGCTGTCACGGTCTGCGTGCTCTGCCGCAGGATCCTTCTCTGGATGCAGACGCCGGAGGACATTATTGACCAGGCGCACAGCTACATCTTTATTATATTTGCGGGAATTCCGGTGACCTACCTTTA
This sequence comes from Clostridium sp. AM29-11AC, assembly GCF_003480545.1. Classification (NCBI taxonomy): domain Bacteria; kingdom Bacillati; phylum Bacillota; class Clostridia; order Eubacteriales; family Clostridiaceae; genus Clostridium; species Clostridium sp. AM29-11AC. Next base: position 173,057 of record NZ_QUJI01000005.1, on the reverse strand, counting down.
CAATATGACAGCCGGCATTATCCGCTCTCTGGGGGACAGCCGCACACCGGTCTATTTCCTCCTGCTGTCCTCCGTGATTAATATAGTCCTTGATCTGTTTACGATCATTGTCCTTAAAATGGGTCCTGCCGGGGCTGCCTGGGCGACGGTGATCTCCCAGGGAGTCTCCGGTGTCCTCTGCCTCCTCTATATGAAGAAGCATTTCGAGATTCTGAGGCTTCAGAAGGACGAGCGGAAGATAGATGGCCAGATTATGAAAATTCTCTGCAAAATGGGAATCCCCATGGGGCTTCAATATTCCATCACTGCCATTGGAAGCGTGATCCTTCAGGCCTCTGTGAATACCTTAGGCTCCATGGCAGTGGCGGCGGTGGCTGCAGGAAGCAAGGTCAGCCTGTTTTTCTGCTGTCCGTTCGATGCCCTGGGCGGTACCATGGCCACCTATGCGGGACAGAATGTGGGGGCAAAGAAGCTGGAGCGGATCAGACAGGGAGTAAAGAGTGCGTCTGTCATCGGCTGTATCTATTCTGCGGCTGCCTTTCTTGTGCTGCTTCTGTCCAGCGGAAAGATAGCGCTTCTGTTTATGGACGCAGGGGAAACGGAGACGATCAGCCGCGTCTCCCTGTTTCTGACTGCCAACAGTGCTTTTTACATACCTCTCGTCTTTGTCAATGTAGTGCGCTTTGCCATTCAGGGGATGGGCTACAGTACCTTCGCCATTCTGGCAGGTGTGTTCGAGATGGCTGCCAGAGGTCTTGTGGGACTTTTCCTGGTCCCTGTATTCGGCTATATAGCAGCCTGCTTTGGAAGTCCCCTTGCCTGGGTGTTTGCGGATATTTTCCTGATTCCCGCCTTCTCCCACTGCCTGAGGAGGATGAAAAAGAACTTTGAGGAGAATGAGGAAAAATACACAGCAGGACAGCTGAGTAAATAAGGAAATGGTTTATCAGGAGGAATAAGTATGAAAGTGGAGCATATTGCATTATACGTGAGGGATCTGGAAGGGGCCAGAGAGTTTTTTACCCGTTTCTTTGGGGCTGAGGCAGGCGAGGCGTACCACAATCCCAGGACGGATCTTAAGACGTACTTTCTCTCCTTCGGAGACGGGGCAAGGGTAGAGATTATGAGCCGCCCGGAGATGGAAGATAGGGAGAAGGGGCTCATGCGCACCGGCTATATCCACCTGGCCTTCAGCGCCGGGAGCAGGGAGGCGGTGGATCGTCTGACAGAAGAGCTGGCCGGGGCAGGCTATGAGGTGCTGAGCGGCCCCAGAGTAACCGGAGACGGCTATTATGAGAGCTGTGTGCTGGGCTTTGAGGACAACCAGATTGAAATTACGGTGTAAAATTAAAAAGTGTAAAATTAAAAAAGAGGTTTTATTGATCCGGGGAGGAGCAGTAAAGCCTCTTTTTTCGCTCTATAGGAGAGGACTTGCTGCATTGCAGCATAAGCTGCCGTCTCCTGCAGAGAAAGACACACTTTACTTTGGATGCGCACTCGCCCGCATAAAGGCTGCCGCTTCGCAGCCCCAGCCGGCGCGAAGCGAAGAAAAAGGCCTTCACCCATGAGAGGGCGGGGAACTGATGCGGCCTGCCTGCTTTGCTTCTGAGACAGCAAAAAGAGGGCGAAAAGGGAGGAAAAGGAAGAATAATGGCAAAAATGAATGAATAAAAATACATAAAAATATTAAAATTATTATTGACAAATCGTATTTTAAGCGGTATCATACATATCATCTTACATATATATGCAAATTAAATGTATAAAAATTAGTTTTGTAAATGAGGAGGATATGATTATGAAAATGAAACATACGGCAGTTCTTACAATCGCAGGTCTGGTGGCAGCAGCATCTCTGACAGCATGCTCCGGCGGTTCACAGACGGCAGCTACAGAGGCGTCAAAGGCAGATACACAGGCAGCCGGGGAGACGGCCGGCACTGCAGCAGCAGGTGAGACAGAGAAAGCGGATGCAGCTTCCGAGGGACGTCTTGCGAAGATTAAAGAATCAGGAAAGATCGTAATGGCCACGAGCCCGGATTTTGCACCGTTCGAGTTTAAGGATATCAGCTCCGGAAAGATGGAGTATGTGGGATGCGACATCGAGCTTGGAAAATATATTGCAGAAAAGCTGGGCGTTGAGCTGGAAATTCAGGCGATGGATTTCGCAGCCGTTCAGGCAGCCGTCACCTCCGGTTCCGTGGATATGGCGATTTCCGGCTTCTCTTACACAGAGGACAGGGCGCAGAGCATGGGCCTTTCCAATAAGTACGATTACGACAGAGGAGAGCAGCCCAGCACACAGGGAATTTTGATTCTGGCAGAGGACGCCGATACACTCAACACGGCAGAGAGCTTTGCCGGGAAGAAGGTGGCGGCCCAGAACGGAGCGCTTCAGCAGTCACTGGTGCAGGAACAGCTTCCGGATGCGCAGATGGAGACAATCACAAATGTCAATGACGGAGTGATGATGCTTCAGACAGACAAGGTGGACGCGGTAGCTGTGGCAACCTCTGTGGGAGAGACCATGATTGCCAATTACCCGGAGCTTCAGTTCTCTGATTTCTGGTTTGAGACAGATGACGACGGAAATGTAATCGCAGTTCCCAAGGGCGAGGAGGCTCTTCTGGAAGTCATCAACGAGGCAGTCGATGAGGTGATGGAGCAGGATCTCTACACAGAGTGGCATAAAGAAGCTGTGGAGAAGGCCGAAGCTCTCGGAATCGATATGAACTAGGCGTCAGCTGAAAGCGGAAACAGGAAAAAACAGAAATAAGCGCCGGAAGGAAACAGGCGGGGAGAGATAGTTTTGATTGAGAAAATAGTTCAGATTTGGGATAGGTACTGGATGCTGTTTATGCAGGGACTGGGAGTTACCCTCCTGTTAAGCCTTGTGATCGTGATTGTGGGAACCCTTCTCGGGTTCCTGCTGGCGATGCTCAGGCTCAGCAACTGGAAAATTGTAAAAATCAGGCCGTTAAATACACTGGCCGGAATCTATGTGGAGATTGTCAGAGGCACGCCCATGCTGCTTCAGCTGTATTTCTTTTACTTTATGCTGCCCATGGCATTTCCGAGTATGAATTTAAGCCCCATCGTCTGCTGCGCAGTGGCCCTGTGCCTGAACTCTGCAGCATACGTTTCTGAGGTTATCCGCTCTGGCATCCAGGCGGTTGACAAGGGGCAGATGGAGGCGGCCCGCTCTCTGGGGCTGAACCACCGCCAGGCTATGGTGAAAGTAATTCTGCCGCAGGCGATTAAAAATATCATGCCGGCTCTGGGAAATGAGTTCGTCATGATGATCAAGGACACATCCCTGGCTTCCACCTTCTTTGTGGGAGAACTGATGACGGTATGGCAGACCGTGAGAGGTGTACTCTACCTTTCCCTGGAGCCGCTGATTATCGTGGGCTGCATCTACTTTATTGTGACTTTCAGCCTGAGCAAGGGAATCAATTTCATGGAGAGGAGAATGAGGGCAAATGAGCGATAACATTATCACAGTGGAAAATTTACATAAGAAATTCGGCTCCCTCCATGTATTAAAGGGCGTGACGGAGCATATCGCAAGAGGAGAGGTAGTCTCTGTCATAGGGCCTTCCGGCGGCGGAAAGTCTACATTTCTGCGGTGCCTGAATCTTCTGGAAACGCCGGAGGAGGGAAGGATTCTCTTCGAGGGAACCGACATTACCGATAAGCACGTGGATATCAACATCCATCGCCAGAAGATGGGAATGGTGTTCCAGCATTTTAACGTATTCCCCAACATGAGTGTGGGAAAGAATGTCACCATGGCGCCTGTTCTCCTCAGGAAAAAGACACAGAAGGAAGCAGACGAGATGGCCAGGGAGCTGTTAAACAGGGTAGGGCTTCTGGAGAAGTTTGACGAGTATCCGGGAAAACTGTCCGGCGGCCAGAAGCAGAGGCTGGCTATTGTCCGGGCCCTTGCCATGGAGCCGGAGGTCATGCTGTTTGACGAGCCCACCAGCGCTCTTGACCCGGAGATGGTAGGAGAGGTTCTGGATGTTATCAAGGGGCTTGTGGACACGGGAATGACAACGGTGATCGTAACCCATGAGATGGGCTTTGCCAAAGAGGTCTCAGACCGGGTATTTTTTATGGATGGAGGCGTGATTGCCGAGAAGGGAACTCCGAAGGAAATTTTTGAAAATCCGCAGAATGTGAGAACAAGGGAGTTCCTGGGCAAGGTGCTGTACTAGAATGCTGCGCCGGAGCCGGAGAAAGCACTCCGGCCGGAAGGGAGAAAATAATGGGAAAAAAGGAAGCACTTTTATATATTGACAGCAAGGCAGAGCTGATCACAGAGGTATCAGATAAAATCTGGGGCTATGCAGAGCTGTCCCTGATGGAGCATCAGTCATCGGAGCTCTATGTGAAGATTTTAGGGGAAGAGGGATTTTCCGTGGAAACTCATGTCTGCGGAATTGACACAGCCTTTATTGCCACTTATGGGAGCGGGAAGCCGGTGATCGGGATCCTTGCAGAGTATGACGCTCTCTCCGGCCTTTCTCAGGAGGCGGGAGCTGTGGAGCGGAAAGAGAGGATACCAGGCGGCTGCGGTCACGGCTGCGGTCACAACATGCTGGGCGCAGGAGCCATGGCCGCGGCTCTGGCGGTAAAGCATTACCTGGAGGAAAAGGGAGAGGGAAGCGGAACCGTCAAATTCTACGGCTGCCCCGGAGAGGAGGGAGCCGCTTCCAAGGCGTTTATGGCCAAGGCGGGAAGATTCAATGAGCTGGATGCCGCCCTCACCTGGCATCCGGGAACGGAGAACGAGGTGACAAGCGGAACCTGCAATTCCTGCATCCAGACGGAGTATAAGTTCACAGGACTGGCCTCCCATGCAGCCGGAGCGCCGGAGCTTGGACGCTCTGCCCTGGACGCAGTGGAGCTGATGAATATCGGCGTGCAGTTTTTGAGGGAGCACATGGGAAGCGAGTGCCGGATCCATTACTCTATCACCGACGCAGGCGGACAGTCTCCGAACGTGGTGCAGCCGAAGGCACAGGTACTCTACATGGTTCGTGCCAAGCTCATGAAGGAGGCCATGGAGCTCCAGGCCCGGGTCGATAAGATTGCAGAGGCAGCTGCCATGATGACGGAAACTACGGTGAAGAAAAAATTCATCGACGGCTGCTCCAACACAGTGACAAACCGCCCGCTTGAAAAGCTGTTCTATAAGAATTTTGAGGAGATCGGCGTGCCGTCCTACACAGAGGAGGAGGTTGCCTTCGCCGAAAAACTCAATGCTTCCTGCGAGCTGGGAAAGACTGCTCTGCCCGGTTCCTTCACAGACGAGAGCTTTGAGCTTCAGGAATTTGTGGACAAAGCCAGCAATCACGGCACAAAGGCCATGAATGATTTCCTGATCCCCTACTTCTACAGCGAGAAAATGAAGGCCGGCTCCACAGATGTGGGAGATGTGAGCTGGAATACACCGACAGCCCAGATTCGGGTGGCCTGCTTCCCGTCGGCTGCGCCGGGACACAGCTGGCAGAATGTTTCCTGCGGCGCCACCTCCATCGGGCACAAGGGGACTCTGACAGCCGGAAAGGTTATTGCGGGAACAGCCATTGACCTGTTTGAAAACCAGGAAATCCTTGCTGCTGCCAAAGAGGAGTTTGAGAAGAAGACAAAAGGCGGCTACTACTGTCCCATTCCGGACGGCGCAAAGCCGGTGTTAGCCGGAGAACAGATGTAGAGAGAGGCTTCAGAAAACATACATAAAAAAACAGAACAAACAGACACAAAAACCTGGAAAAGAAGACGTAAAAAAGCTGTGGAAAAGCGGCCGGGAAAGACGCGCTTACAGCAGAGAAACGTGTCTGAATACAGAAAGCCGGGGGCGCTGTAAAATCATCTCTCAGAGAATACAGAAAGACTTCAGAAGTCGGAAAACTGTATCCTGTGAGGGAGAAGTTTTACAGCGCCCTTGCTGCAGTCGGACAAAGAGATCTGCCATGAGTCAGGCTGCGGCAGATGGCCGGCCGGGAAGCGGGAAAGACCATGGGCTGTCTTTTTTGGGCCTTCAGGCGGTTCTGTCTGGGTTCTGCCTGGGGGCGGGAGCAGAGAGGAATTGAGGATTGAAAATAGGCAGGGCTGATGATATGATACAACTATCAGCGGGACGAGAAACGCAGCAGGAAAACAGCGGGGGAGGGCTCAGAGGGCAGCTGTGAGCTCACAGCTTCTGGAGGAAAGGAGAGAAGGTATGCAGAACTATTCAGGAGAAATTGGATTAATGTATCACTTACAGATCAGGAAGGGCGATGTGGGACGGTATGTGATCCTTCCGGGAGATCCCAAGAGGTGCAAAAAAATCGCGGAGTTTTTCGACAGCCCTGTTCTGGTGGCGGACAGCAGGGAGTATGTGACCTACACGGGAACGATTGACGGGGAGAAGGTGAGCGTTACCTCCACCGGAATCGGCGGTCCCTCGGCTTCCATTGCCATGGAGGAGCTGGTTCAGTGCGGGGCTGATACCTTCATCCGTGTGGGAACCTGCGGGGGCATGGATTTAGAAGTGGTGGGCGGAGATATTGTCATTGCCACAGGCGCCGTCCGCATGGAGGGAACCAGCAGGGAGTACGCGCCCATTGAATTTCCGGCAGTGGCGAATCTGGATGTGACAAACGCCCTGGTGGGGGCGGCCAGGGAGCTTGGCATGAAGTATCACACAGGTGTGGTGCAGTGCAAGGACGCCTTCTACGGCCAGCACGATCCGGAGCGCATGCCGGTGAGCTATGAGCTTTTAAACAAGTGGGAGGCATGGAAGCGTCTGGGCTGCAAGGCCTCCGAGATGGAATCGGCGGCTCTGTTTATTGTAGCTGCCCACCTGGGCGTGCGCTGCGGCTCTGATTTCCTGGTGGTGGGAAACCAGGAGAGGGAGAAGCTGGGAATGGAAAACCCCATTAAGCACGACACAGAGGCGCCTATCCGGGTGGCGGTGGAGGCTATCCGCCGTCTGATTCAGGCAGATCGTCTGGAAGAGAAGAGGAAATAGGAGACCGGAAGGAAATGGCTTGTCACTCTGTTTCAGGCTGTGGTAAAATATGCTGTACTTCATAGGAAAATCCGTAAAACCTGCACGGCTGGAAAGGCAGAAAGAGAAGGCGCTGAAACAAAACAGCCCAAAAAGCTATAAAAACGAAAGCGCAGAAAGAAAAGACCATGAAAAACGAAAGCGCAGATAGAAAAGACCATGAAAAACGAAAGCCGGAAGGCCGGAAGCAGGAGAAGAATCAATTGCAGTCAGAAGGAGGCAGAACTTGCGATGGGACAGTATAAAAAGTATAAGAGAATTTTCACAATTGTTTTGGATTCCCTGGGAGTAGGAGCCATGGAGGACTCTCCCCAGTACGGAGACATCGGCGTAGACACTCTGGGACATATTTCAGAGTCTGTGGACACCTTTGAGATTCCAAACCTGAGGAAACTGGGAATGGCCAACCTCCATCCCTTAAAGCAGGTGGAGAAGGCAGAGAACCCTCTCGGAAAATACATGAAGATGAGGGAGAAAAGCTGCGGCAAGGATACGATGACAGGCCACTGGGAGATGATGGGGCTCTATATTACGACGCCTTTTAAGACCTTTACGGAGACAGGATTTCCGAAGGAGCTGATCGACGAGCTGGAGAAGAGAACCGGACGGAAAATCATCGGCAACAAGAGCGCCAGCGGAACGGAGATCTTAGACGAGCTGGCAGAGGAGGAGATCGCCACAGGCCATCTGATCGTCTACACCTCCGCTGACTCCGTTCTCCAGATCTGCGGAAATGAGGAAACCATGGGGCTTGACAACCTGTACCGCTACTGCGAGATCGCCAGGGAGCTGACTCTCAGGGACGAGTGGAAGGTGGGACGCGTGATCGCAAGACCCTATGTGGGAAAGAAGAAGGGTGAGTTTAAGCGCACTGCCAACCGCCACGACTACGCGTTAAAGCCTTATGGGCAGACAGCCTTGAATGCCTTAAAGGATGCCGGCTGCGACGTGATCTCAGTGGGAAAGATTTTTGATATCTTCGACGGAGAAGGTCTGACAGAGTCCAACAAATCCCAGAGCTCCGTCCACGGAATGGAGCAGACCATCGAGATTGCAAAGCGTGATTTTACAGGCCTTTGCTTTGTAAACCTGGTGGATTTCGACGCCCTGTGGGGACACAGAAGAGACGTGAAAGGATACGCAAAGGAGATTGAGCGGTTTGACAGGAAGCTGGGAGAGCTGCTGCCCCTGTTAAAGGAAGATGACCTTCTGATTCTGACGGCTGATCACGGAAACGATCCCACCTACACGGGAACTGATCACACCAGAGAAAAGGTTCCTTTTATCGCCTGGTCCCCTTCAATGACCTGCGCAGGAGCCATGGAAGAGAGCGATACCTTCGCGGTGATAGGAGCAACCATAGCAGACAATTTTGGCGTACAGATGCCGGAGGGGACAATCGGACGCTCCAGGCTTGATGAGATTGCAAAGTAAACTGTAAAAAGTAAATTGTAAACATAAACTGCAAAAAGCAGCTTGTTAAACAGACAGTGAAATGGAGAGAGAAAAAAATGGACAGACAGGAAATTTTAGGACGCCTGGATCACACACTGCTCACCCAGACTGCCACCTGGGAGCAGATTCGGAAACTCTGCGATGAGGGAATGAAGTACCGCACGGCTTCCGTTTGTATTCCGCCTTTTTTTGTAAAGAGGGCCAAGGAGTATGTGGGGGAAAGGCTCCCCATCTGCACGGTCATCGGGTTCCCCAACGGATATATGACAACGGCGGCAAAAGTGTTTGAGACAGAGGACGCGGTGAAAAACGGAGCCGATGAGATCGATATGGTGATCAATATCGGTATGGTGAAGGAAGGGGACTATGAAGGAGTTCTAAACGAGATCCGTGCCGTGAAGGCTGCCTGCAAAGGAAAACTCCTGAAGGTGATTATAGAAGCCTGCCTTCTCACAGAAGACGAGAAAATTGAGATGTGCCGCGTGGTGACAGAGTCCGGCGCAGAGTACATTAAGACATCCACCGGATTTTCCACGGGAGGCGCAACCTTTGACGATGTGGCGCTGATGAGAAAGTATGTGGGTAAGAACGTGAAGATAAAGGCTGCCGGCGGGATCGCAGGCGTGGAGGATGCAGAAAAGTTCATCGGACTTGGCGCAGACCGCCTGGGAACCAGCCGGCTGATCCGGCTTCTGGAAGCAGAAGAGGGAAATTAAAGCTGCCAATCTGACAGTCAGAAGGAAGAGGCGGGGCAGAATCAGCCTGACGGGTGATTCTGCCTCGCCTTTTTCCATTGCAGAATTAAATTCAGCCTTCGCTCTGTATGGTTTCTCTGTATTCCCAGCATATTCCCGGCAGAGGTTCAGATTCCGGAGAATGCCAAACCGGCCTGGCTGTTCCGGATGAAAAAACTGGAAAGAACCTCTTGAAAGAACCTCTTGAAAGGACTTCTGAAAAGGACTTCTGAAAAGGACTTCTGAAGAAGGGTTCTGAAAAAAGACTTTCCCTTCACCGCCGGGGGCGGATCACTCCGTCAGTCTGAGAAAGGCTGCGTTTATCTGCAGGACGGAGATGGTTCAGGCGTCAGATTTTCAAAATAGTGTTTTTTATCCAGAATAATTTGATAGCCATCGCTTAAAACTTTGTATGTCCCCCTATCTAAAGGTCTTTCTATCCACGAGGGTTCTGCAATTCCAAACTCGACCTCCGGTCCGTTCTCATACCACACACGGACAGAGGTACACGCGCCATAATACTCTGTTTGTTTTGATAAAACTTTTCCGAAATTTTGAACAAAGTCCTGATTGGCAACCATTTCCGCTTTATTCGGTGTAATAACCACAATATCCAAATCAGAATCTTCTTGATTCGTACCTCTCGCATAAGAGCCTACGAGAATAACACTCTCTATAAAAGAGTTGTTTTCAGAAAACGCTTTTAGAGCACTGATAAAATCTTCCATCATACAGTTACCTCTCCTGTTTTAAAATTCCGATTTTTATTATTCCCTGCATCAACGCTGTGAATGGAAATGGAATTGAATTTTCCATCAAATTTCCATCAAATCTGACGTCTGCCGGTCAGGCTGCTGTAAATCAAGTTCCACCTTGTATTCGCTGTCGATCAGCAGGTAAGGATAACCATGCTTTCTGCACATAGCAAGATATTCTGCATTGTCTTCCAGCACAGATTCCTTCGTACACCAAGTGTCATCGATGCGCTTCTCAATGTCACTGGCGTGTTCTTTTATATCTGAAAAATGCCGTTCAATATAGGCTTTGCTCATGACAAGGCAGCAGTAGCGGATTTCCTTCAGATATTCTTCAGAAAAGTCTTCTTTCCAGTTACTGGGGATATAGCATCCCTCGACAATCAGATTCTGCCTGTTTTCCACAGCGGTCTTTATCATTTCCCGCACAATCGGCCATAAATAACTGGTGAGTTCTCTGTCATCCTCAGGGGTCAGACTGGTGTTTCTGCTCCGTATTAACCCCATTTTCAGGAGATCAAGGGATAAATAGGGATAATGATATGTTTCAAGCAGTTTCTGGGATAATAAGGTCTTTCCCGTATGGGAGGCCCCCGTAATGAGTACGATCAATTTCTGTCCTCCTAAATCTTAATGGTATATGCTTTTTCCGGATTCTGTTCTGGCTGGGTTTCTGCAGAGGGTAAGGCTAGATGTCTGTTTCTTTAAAATGAACAGGAGAGATATCCCAGTATTTCCGGTAGACCCTGTCCTCATTTCCGTCGAGATTTAACTGATACATTCTGAATATAACGAAAAAATTTTTGGGCTGCCATTTCTCCTTGTAGGAATATTGATACTTCATCCCCAGCCGTTTCATGACCTCGCCGCTTCGGGGATTATGGATATCGTGTGTGGCTGTTATATATGGAATGCCGTCTTTTTTTAACTGACCGATAATCGCCCTGCCGGCCTCTGTGATAATCCCCTGATGCCAGAATTCTTTTTTCAGTCCATAGCCGAAATCATAACTGTCCTCTGTACTGACGTTTACATAGCCCACAGGGAAATTATCTTTTTTTAGGCAGACTGCGTAGCTGTATGCACAGTTCTGGCGGTATTTCTTTGCGTAATGCTCTTCATAGAATATTCTGGCTTCTTCCATTGTTTTCAGAGGAAACCATGGCAGGAAGGTATTGACCTCTTCATCACAGTAAATCTGATACAGGGCTTCCAGATCATCCTCCGTAAATTTTCTTAAAATAAGTCTCTCTGTTTCTGTCGTTGGCGTATTCATCCTGCTGCTCCCGATTATTTTTACCTTTTTTTAGCTGCTTTCAGGCGGCTTCACCGTCCACAGGTTCCCTGGGTGCTTCCTGCTCCCTGGAAGGCCTGGCAGGAATTGTACCTGCCTGTACAGGGAAAGTGCACCTGGGAGAGCTTCTGCAGAAGCATTATAGCAGAGGAAGATGGGGAAGTCCAGGGAAAGGGAAAAGGGATGCAGGGCGTGAGGCAGACGGCTGATAAGTTTCATGATAAATGGGTTGACAATCGGTTCTGTTTATTGTATAACTGTATTAAGGAACTAATACAAAAATACAATGGCGTGATAAGCAGGAGAAAAAGCGCACTGCAGCTGCCATCATGTCAGAAAAATACTCAGAGAAAAGCGGAGGTGAGGCGATGGAGTGGAAGATTACGGATGACAGACCTATCTGGATGCAGCTTTCTGAACAGCTGGCAGCCCAGATTGCAGCCGGGGCTTACAGGCCCGGGGAGAGGCTGCCTTCCGTCAGGGAGTGCGCGGCCCAGGCGGGGGTGAATCCGAATACGATGCAGAGAGCCATGGCAGACCTGGAAAGCCAGGGGCTTGTGATAACGAACAGAACAGCGGGAAGGTGTGTGACACAGGATATGGAAAGAATTAAAAAACTGCGCTCGGGGCAGGCCAGAGAACAGGCTGTCCGGTTTTTAGAGCAGATGGGAACGCTGGGATATACAAAGGAAGAGATACGCCAGGTACTGGAGGAAGCACTGGAGAGCATGACAGAGGAGGGGAAACTATGAGTAAGGAAATACTTATCTGCAGCGGCCTGGGAAAACGGTTTGGCACCAGGTACGCGCTGAGAGATGTAGAACTCAGAGTGGAGAGCGGGAAAATTATCGGGCTCCTGGGGCCAAACGGTTCCGGGAAGACCACGCTTATGAAGCTGGCAAACGGGCTTCTGAAGCCTGAGGAGGGGTGGATCGAGATAGACGGACGCAGGCCCGGCCTGCACACGAAATCAGTGGTATCCTACCTGCCGGATCAGATGTATTTTGCAGACTGGATGAGAGTTTCTGATCTTTTAGCCATGTTTTCTGATTTTTACAGAGATTTTGACAGAGAGAAGGCCGGTTCCATGCTGAGGGCTCTGGATATCTCCGAAAAGGAGAGGATGAAGACTTTATCCAAGGGCAGCAAGGAAAAGGTACAGCTTGTCCTGGTCATGAGCCGGCAGGCAAAGCTGTACCTCCTCGATGAGCCAATCGGAGGCGTTGATCCGGCGGCACGGGATTATATCCTGAAAACCATTCTCACCAATTATTCAGAGGATGCGTCGGTGGTGATCTCCACCCACCTGATTGCAGATGTGGAAAAGGTCTTAGACGAGGCTATATTTTTAAAGGAAGGACGGCTGGTGCGCCACAGCAGTGTCGATGACATACGGGAGAAGGAAGGGAAATCGGTAGACCGGCTGTTCCGGGAAATTTTTGCCGTACAGAGGCCGCAGACGGGCGGAAATCCCCCTTTTGAACCGGCGGTGAAGCCTGGGCTGCAGGATCAGGAGGAAGGAAAGACAGAGAAAACTGTACACGAGGATCAGAAGGAGGAGAGCTAGTATGTTCAGAAAACTGTTAAAATATGAGTGGAGGGCAATGATGCGGACCATGCTGCCCATTTACGGAGCCACACTGGCAGTTGCCCTGATCAATGGCTTTTTGTTCCAGAACGTATTTGGGACTGGTTCAGAGACGCCGGCGCTTCTGGAATATACCAGGATAGCGACGATGACGCTTTATATCTTTGTGATGGCGGCAATGGGAGTATTCACGGCAGTTATGGTGATCCAGCGGTTTTACAAAGGCCTTTTAAGGCAGGAGGGATATCTGATGTTTACCCTTCCTGTCAAAACCTGGCAGCTTGTATTTTCCAAGGCCTGCGTTTCCCTGGCAGCCACGTTCTGCTCTCTGACAGTTGGAATCCTGTCGCTGGGAATGTTTGGCGGAATTGACTTTTTTGGGGCACTGTTCCAGATACCGGGACTGATAGTGGAATTTATACAGGAGGGAATGGCCGCCGACAGGACGCTGTTTCTTCACTGCATGGTCTTCGGTGTGGAGCTTCTGCTGGCTCTGGCAGTGGGAACACTGTCCTCCATCTATGAGCTGTATTTTTCCATGACTCTTGGACAGATGTCGAGAAATCACAAGATTATATGGTCTGTACTGTGGTTTGTGGCAGTGAGCACAGTATTTAACTTTATCTCCATGGTGCTTATGGGGAATGCGTCTTTATTTGTCCGGTTCTTAGACGGAATGGAAAGCGGAGTGGCATTTCTCCATGTATTGGGCCTCGGCCTTCTGGCCATACAGGCGGTGAGCCTTGCGCTTCTCATGGGAGGAACCGGGTATGTGCTGGAGCGGAGGCTGAATCTGGAGTAAGGGTTCAGGGAAGAAAGGAAGAGAAGGAGAACGCATCTGCGATTTAAAGAAGGACTCAGGCGGGAGGCCCGGGTCCTTTTTCTTACAGCCGCAGCCCTTAATATCCTTAATCCTCGACAGAATAATATTGCAGGACAGATCCGAAAGCCCTGGAAGTGTGAGAACCGTTTCGTTCAAAAATGCTTCCAGCTCCTCCTGGCTGGCGGCGACGGCGTGGACGTGGAGACGGCAGCGGCCGGAAACCTGGTATATCTGGGTGATAATATCGCAGTCCTTAAGTTTTCTGCAGCCTTCTGAAAAGCCGTCCGGAGAAAATTCCATCTCGAAATAACAGGAAACAGCGCCGCTGATTTTCTGACTGTGTCATCCGAATTTTCCAGAAAAAAGAACCCATCTTGAAATGGGTTCTCTGATCAATGCGCAATATTCTGCGTTTTACAGCTCTATATGCTTCCCGAGAAATAAATATAAGGGAAGCTGTTATACCATTGGCTTTGACTGTGTGACAGTAAGTTTTAATCCAAGCTGACAAAAAATTTTCAGCAGTGTGTCAAGGTTAGGGGTTGTTTTTAAGGACTCAATCCTTGCCACAGAAGACTGAGGAATGCCGCACATATCTGCGAGTTCACGCTGGCTAAGTCCCATGGCGTTCCGCTGTTTTACCATTGCAGTGACAATGGATGAAATATTTTCTGCTTCGTCAATGTCTCTCGCAACCTCTGGGTCAACAGAACGGACATGCGCTTTGTAATCATTCCAAGTTTTCATGACGGTCACTCCTTTCTTGAAAGCCAGTCATTGCGTTCGGCTTTTGCTTTTTCGATTTCACGGCGCGGTGTTTTTTGGATTTTTTCTGAAGCGCACTTCATGTTAGGAGTAGCAGCAAATGGTGTGACTTTCGAACGAAGGACTGATTTATACGGCGAGCCCGGATCCTTTTACTGGAGGCAAAACGTAGAGGGACTTTTGAAAAAGCAGGGAGTCCGAAGATACAGTCAGCGTTTTATCTATACAGCTCTATTTAATCTGTCCATCCGCATGAAGGCCTTCCTACAGCCGCAGCCCCTTAATATCCTTAATCCTCGACAGAATAATATTGCATGATAAATCTGAAAGCCCCGGCAGTGTGAGAACCGTCTCATTCAAAAACGATTCCAGCTCCTCCTGGCTGGCGGCGACGGCGTGAACGTGGAGACGGCAGCGGCCGGAAACCTGGTAGATTTGGGTGACAATATCGCAGTCCTTAAGTATTCTGCAGCTTTCTGAAAAGCCGTCCGGAGAAAATTCCATCTCGAAATAGCAGGAAACAGCGCCGCTGATTTTCTGAGGATTGATAATGGTCGTATACTCCTCGATAATTCCGCGCTCCTCCAAAGCCTGTATCCTGCTTTTTACGGCAACCCGGGAGAGCCCCACCCTGACGCCTATGTCGGAGTAGGACATCCGCGCATTTTCCGTTAAAAGTGTAATAATTTTCTGATCTGTGGCATCCAGATTTCCCAGAAACATGAGGTGATTCCTTTCTTAATCTTATATTGTTTATATAATTCTGCATGATGCGGCAGTGCTTGCAGATTCTCTCCTGGCGCCCTAAGGAAGCCAGCGGCTCGGCGCAGGTCCTGCGGTCATTATACCATCTCGACTAGCGTCTCGATGGAGCTGCTCGTCAAATGCATGCTCATGCAAGCATGGCATGCGCTTTCCTCGCTATTGTACCATACAGCCAAGGAACCGGACAACTGGTTTGGTCAAAGCTGCGGCGGCCAGTGCCTCTTTTTGTTGACACACCTCCGTTTTTTCTGCTATGATAGACAAAATGTTTTCTTCAAAACGAAAGTACACTCTTACGAAACGGAAGTGAAACCATGAGCAAAACCATGAGAGAAACACTGACAGCTGGCCGCAGCATTGATCTGACAAGCGGCCCGGTAGCCCGCTCCATGTGGCTGTTTGCCCTGCCTCTGATGGCCGGAAACCTGCTTCAGCAGTTTTATAATGTAGCAGATACCCTGATCGTGGGTCGTTTTCTGGGGGCTGGGGCCCTGGCGGCGGTGGGATCCTCCTACACGGTCATGACATTTCTCACCTCGGTGATTCTGGGGCTCTGCATGGGAAGCGGAGTTCTGTTTTCCATGCTCTGCGGGGCCGGGGAGACGGAGCGGATGAAAAACAGCTTTGTCCAGTCCTTTTTCTTTATTGCCCTGGTGACGGGCCTGGTGGAAGGGCTGGCCCTGCTTCTGATTGATCCCATGCTTGCAGTTTTCCAGATTCCCGCTGATATCCTGAAGGACACAAAAGCCTATCTGCAGATTATTTTCATAGGTCTTGTATTCACCTTTGTCTATAACTATTTTGCAGCCCTTTTAAGAGCCCTGGGAAATTCTCTTGTGCCGCTGATGTTTCTGGCAGTGTCGGCTCTGGGAAATATTGTGCTGGACCTGGTGCTGATCCTGGAATTTCATATGGGCACGGCCGGGGCGGCCTGGGCCACCATTACAGCGCAGTTCTTATCCGCCCTGGGAATTGGAATTTATGTGTGGGTAAAAATGCCCCATCTTTTGCCGGGCAGGCGCCATTTCTACCGGGATTCGGAGATTTTGAAAAAAATTACGAGATATTCCCTTCTCACCTGCGTACAGCAGTCGGTGATGAACTTCGGCATTCTGATGGTACAGGGGCTGATTAACAGCTACGGAGTAACGGTTATGGCGGCCTTTGCGGCAGCGGTGAAGATTGATTCCTTCGCCTACATGCCGGTTCAGGATTTCGGCAATGCCTTTTCTACCTTTATTGCCCAGAACCACGGGGCCGGCAGGAAAGAAAGGATACGCCTGGGCCTTCGGGCAGCAGTGCTGAGTTCAGGGGCCTTCTGTCTTGTAATCTCCTTTGTGGTTGTGGCATTCGGAGGGAGACTGATGACTATCTTCATCAGCCCTGAGGAAACACAGATTATCCGAATCGGCGCCCAGTATCTTCACGTGGAGGGCGCCTGCTATGTGGGAATCGGGTGCCTGTTCCTGCTCTACGGGCTTTACAGAGGCCTTGGGCATGCGGGGGTTTCAGTTATTCTCACAGTGATTTCCCTGGGAACCAGAGTTGCCCTCGCCTATCTGCTCTCCCCCATACCGGCAGTGGGCCTTCTTGGGATCTGGTGGGCAGTGCCTATTGGCTGGTTTCTGGCGGATATTGCAGGATTTGCATATTTCTGGAAACTGGATAGAAGGGAGAAGAGAGAAGCAATATCTTGAAACAATGACAGTCAATCAGGGAAAACGGGGCCGGCAGCCATATTTGGGAAGCCGGCCCCGTTTGTCAGATCGTCCCCGACGGTTGAGCAGGGCCCTCTCTGAGAGGAAGGCTTAAGTCGGAAACCGTTCCATGTACAGGAAAGTGGCAGGAAAATTGCAGGAAAATCTGATTTTTCTGCAGGCGGAACCGCTCCCCTGCGGCTGCAATCACATCACAGCCGCCCGGATGCGTAGAATTGCCTTTAAAAAGGCAGACTATCTGGAAAGGATCCGAAAGTGAGGAATATCTCTTGACATATACCCCAATAGGGTATACAATGTTATCAGAAAAGGAGGTATACAGATGGAACAGTACACTGTGACAGGTATGAGCTGCGCTGCATGCAGCACCCGTGTGGAGAAGGCTGTGTCAAAGGTGGAGGGCGTGACTTCCTGCTCCGTTAGCCTTCTGACAAATTCCATGGGTGTTGAAGGTACAGCAAAGCCTCAGGATATAATTGCGGCTGTGGAAGCTGCAGGATACGGAGCTTCCTTAAAGGGAGGCACCGGCAGCGCAAAGGAGTCATCGAGGAGAGCAGGTTCCAGTACGGGGGAGGAGATGCTGAAAGACAGGGAAACCCCTGTGCTGAAAAGGCGGCTTCTCTGGTCCCTTGGCTTTCTCCTCGTTCTCATGTATTTTTCCATGGGACATATGATGTGGGGGTGGCCGGTTCCGGCTTTTTTCGCCGCAAACCATGTGGCTATGGGGCTTTTGCAGCTCCTTCTGACAATCGCGGTGATGGTGATTAACCAGAAATTTTTTATAAGCGGTTTTAAGAGCCTGTGGCACAGGGCGCCGAACATGGATACCCTGGTTGCTCTCGGCTCCGGCGCATCCTTCGTTTACAGCACCTACGCCCTGTTTGCCATGACAGATGCCCAGATGAAGGGTGACATGGCTGCAGTGATGGGGTATATGCATGAATTCTACTTTGAATCTGCCGCCATGATCCTGACCTTGATTACAGTCGGGAAGATGCTGGAGGCCCGCTCCAAGGGAAAAACCACGGATGCTCTGAAAAATCTGATGAAACTGGCTCCCAAGACTGCCTGCATCATAAAGGACGGGAAGGAGGAGACTGTTTCCATTGAAGAGGTGGCAAAGGGCGATATTTTCGTGGTGCGTCCCGGAGAAAATATCCCGGTGGATGGGGTGATTATAGAGGGAAGCAGCGCGGTCAATGAGTCGGCTCTGACAGGGGAGAGCATTCCCGTGGACAAGGAACCCGGCCATAAGGTGTCTGCGGCTACCCTGAACCAGTCTGGATTTATCCGCTGCGAGGCCACGAGAGTCGGTGAGGACACCACATTTTCTCAGATTATCCAGATGGTCAGCGACGCGGCTGCGACGAAAGCCCCCATTGCCAAGGTGGCGGATCGGGTGTCAGGCGTCTTTGTCCCGGCGGTAATTGCCATTTCAGCGGTGACGATTCTTGTGTGGCTGTTTTTGGGCCAGACCTTTGGTTTTGCTCTGGCAAGGGGGATCTCCGTCCTCGTCATCAGCTGCCCCTGCGCCCTTGGCCTTGCCACCCCGGTAGCCATCATGGTGGGGAATGGAATCGGGGCAAAAAACGGCATTCTGTTTAAGACGGCTGTTTCCCTGGAGGAGGCGGGAAAGACAGAGATTGTCGCTCTCGACAAGACGGGAACGATTACCCTTGGTGAACCGAATGTGACGGACCTGATCCCTGCAGAAGGCGTGGCAGAACGGGAGCTTCTCTCCCTTGCCTGTGCCCTGGAGAAAAAGAGCGAGCATCCTCTTGCCCGCGCAGTGCTTAAGAAGGCGGAGGAAGAAGGGCTGAACGGGGCTGAGGTCACGGAATTTGAGGCTCTTGTGGGAAACGGGCTGTCGGGAAAGCTGGACGGGAAAGAGCTGCTTGGAGGAAGTCTTTCCTTTGTAAGCAGTCAGGCAGCTGTTTCTGAGCAGATGAGGAACCGGGCAGAGGAGCTTGCCGGAGAGGGAAAAACGCCTCTTCTGTTTGCGGCAGACGGGATCCTTGCGGGGATCATCGCAGTGGCTGATATTATCAAGGAGGACAGCCCGAAGGCGGTGAAGGAGCTTCAGAATATGGGAATCCGTGTCGTCATGCTGACCGGAGACAATGAGAGGACGGCGAAAGCCGTCGGCGCTCAGGCCGGAGTGGACGAGGTAATTGCCGGAGTCCTTCCGGACGGCAAGGAGGCTGTGATCAGAAAGCTCAGAGAACAGGGGAAGGTGACCATGGTAGGCGATGGAATCAATGACGCCCCGGCTCTCACCAGGGCGGATATCGGAATTGCCATCGGGGCAGGAACGGATGTGGCGATTGACGCGGCAGACGTGGTTCTGATGAAAAGCCGCCTGAGCGATGTGCCGGCAGCTATCCGCCTGAGCCGGGCTGCTCTCAGAAATATCCACGAGAACCTGTTCTGGGCCTTCTTCTACAATGTAATCGGGATTCCCCTTGCAGCCGGCGTCTGGATCCCGCTGTTTGGATGGAAGCTGAATCCCATGTTCGCAGCTGCGGCTATGAGCCTGTCCAGCTTCTGCGTCGTATCAAACGCCCTGCGCCTGAACTTTTTCGATATCAGGAACGGGGCGAGGGATAAAAAATTAAAGAATAAGCACCGTGGCCAGGAGACGGCTGCAATGTTTAAAAATGAGAGCTGTGAAAGCAGCTGTCAGCCTGCAGAGAGGCCGGATGGAAACAGCCAGGGGGCAGAAAAGGAGGAAAAGATAGTGGAAAAGACAATGACAATTGAGGGAATGATGTGCGGACACTGTGAGGCCAGGGTGAAAAAGACACTGGAGGCCATTCCGGGAGTGACAGAGGCCCAGGTAAGCCATGATAAGGGAACTGCTGTGGTTTCCATGAGCGTTCAGGTGGCCGACGATGTGTTAAAAGAGGCAGTGGAGGCTCAGGACTACAAGGTGACTGGAATTCAGTAGCAGCCTCTCAGGCCGCACAGGCAGATGCACCGCCGTATGGGATAACCTGTACGGCGGTTTTTTGGTGTGCCCGGCGGGGGCCATCCTTGGCAAAAACCGGGTAAAAAACAGAAAAATTTCAGAAAAGCCCAGGAAACCTGAGAGAAGTAAAAGAAAGAAGGGCACAGGACTGGAAAAACCTGCAGATAGGTGGTATGATGTTACAGTTCAGGATTAACAGAAAGAGAAGAGGGGGAGCGCATATGGAAAGAGAAAAACAGAGGCTTGCCAAAAGTCAGAAAATCTCAAAAGTTTCCGGCTGGGTCCTGGTGGTGCTGCTGAGCGTCTTTGTGCTGTTTACGATATTCAGTGTCCGCCATCTGATGGAACGGCTGGATGATATCAGACGCCACCCCTTCCAGGTGATGGATGCAGGCGGCACGCTGCAGAATGATATGGACCGGATCAGAAACAGCTTTGAGCAGTTAAAGCACATTAATACGCCGAAGGTTGTAGAGGAGATCCGAAATGAAATTTCCCTTATTTATGAGGATACAGACCGCCAGATGGAAATTCTGAGGGAAAGCTATCTGGGAGACCAGGAGGATCTGGAAAAACTGTCAGAGCTCATGGATGAGATCGGGAAAGAGCAGGATGCATTTCTGGATTATGCGGCTGCAGATGACAGGAGCGAGGATGAGATTGTAAGCTACAGCACCAGACACCTGGAGGAGCTGTATCAGGAGTTTGACAGCCAGCTGGGGGAGGTTCTCGACTTTGCCAGAAACAAGGTGGGGTATTTTTACTTTGAGGCGGACCGCTTCTGCTTTTTTGCCATTTTGACGTCCTGCCTGGTGTTCGGGGCAGCCCTGATCATTCTCTTCATCTATAAATATCTGCTGGGAAGACAGACAGAGCAGCTGAAGAGACAGAATCAGCTCTTTGAGCTGCTCTCCAAAAATATTGACAATATCTTCATGATCAATGATCTGCACCACCCGGAGCGAAACTATATCTCAGAAAATGCCGGGAGAATTCTGGGCTTTAAACCGGATCCAAAGAAGGTTTCCCCTACGCTTCTGTTTGAATATATGGATGAGCAGGACAGGGAAAAGGTAAAGCAGGTCTTTGACACAGTGGGGGAGAGCTACTGGAGCTGTACCTTTCATTACCGTCATCCTGCCCTGGCTGGGGAGCGGATTTTCCTGCTGCAGACCTACCGGATATGGACAGAGGGGGAGGATCGCTTCATCACAGTTCTGACGGATCAGACGCAGATTCTGTCTACCCAGAAGGAGCTGGAGGCTGCCATCCAGCAGGCTGAGAAGGCGAACAGAGCAAAGAGTGAATTTCTTTCCCGAATGTCCCATGAGATACGCACGCCGATGAACGGGATTATCGGAATGGGAATGATTGCCATGCAGAATCTCGGCGACAGCAGCCGTGTGGAGGACTGCATCCGAAAAATTAATCTGTCCTCCCGCCATCTTCTGACGCTGATCAACGAGGTTCTCGACATGTCGAAAATTGAGAGCGGAAGAATCGAGATAAAGAGGGAGGTATTTGACTTCCGGCTGTTTCTGGAGTCTGTCAGCAATGTCATAAGCGGGCAGGCCAGAGATAAGGGACTGAATTTCGATGTGATCTTTCTGGGCGACATGGAAGAGGAGCTGTTCGGGGATGCGCTGCGGGTCAATCAGATTCTCATGAATCTGCTTTCCAACGCGCTGAAATTTACACCGGAGGGGGGAAGTATTATCCTGCGGATAGCCAAGCTGGATGAAGACAGTACGACTGTCTGGCTGAAGTTTGAGGTCAGCGACACAGGATGTGGAATAGAAGAGAAAAACTATGAGAAGATTTTTATGCCCTTTGAGCAGGAACATGAGGACATCAGCCATGTGTACGGAGGAACCGGGCTGGGACTGTCTATCTCCAGAAGATTTGCTGAGCTGATGGATGGAAGGCTTACCGTCTCAAGCCAGGTTGGAAAGGGGAGCACTTTTACTCTGACCATGCCCTTTGGCCGTGTGGAGAAGAGGGAAAGCTGTGAGAGCCGTGAGAGGCGGGAGACGGACTTCAGCCACCTGCGGGTTCTGGCAGTGGATGACGACCCCGACTGCCTGACTCATATAAAACTCCTCCTGAAAAAGCTGGGAACTAAGGCTGATACGGCCGGGTCCTGCGAGGAGGCAGTTGAAAAGGCCCGTCTGGCCCACAGTGAGGGGGAGGATTACGATGTCTGCCTGGCAGACTGGAAGATGCCCTCCGGCGATGGGGTCGAGACAATCAGGAGACTCAGAAAGCTGCCCGGAAGAAAGATAGCCGCCGCGCTGGTGACGGCTTATGACACGGACGAAATCCGAAAGGACGCGGAGCTGGCCGGCGCAGCCTGCGTGGTGGAAAAGCCCCTGTTTGAGTCCACACTTTCCGCCCTTCTGACAAAGCTGCTGAAAGAGAAACAGCAGGAGAAGCAGGAGGAAAAGCAGGAGGAGAAAACCGCTCAGAAATCTCAGAACTTCCCGGAGGGAAATTTCGGCGGACTCAGGTTTCTGGTTGTGGAGGACAATGATCTGAACAGGGAAATCGCCGTCACGCTGTTTTCCTCCTTTGGGGCAGAAGTGGAAACGGCAGTAAACGGAAAGGAAGCTGTGGAGGCCTTTGAGACCTCAGAGCCGGGATTTTTTGATTTAATTCTGATGGATGTGCAGATGCCGGTGATGGATGGATATGAGGCCACAAGGATTATCCGCTCTTTGGACAGAGAGGACGGACGGGAAATTCCCATCCTGGCTATGACGGCCAATGCCTTCTCAGAGGACAAGGCAAAGAGCATGGCCTGCGGCATGGACGGTCATATCAGCAAGCCTATTGATTTAAAAGAGGTTGTTGAAAAAATTGAGAGGGTTCTGAAAAAGAGGGGAAAAGGTTAGCCCAAAACGATGGGCAGAAAGCCGGCCGGGGCTGCTGGGTGAAACTGCAGCAGCCCTGGCTGGAAAGCGGTAAATCTTCATAGGGCGGACGCCAGACGCTTCCTGTCCGCTTTAAGCGGGCAAGAAGATATATGGCTGAACGGTTACAAATTTTTAATTTTTTTGAAAAAAACACTTGCATTTTTTCGGAGATGTGATATACTATCTGAGTCGCAGGTGATACGGAAAAAAACAGTAAAGCAAAAAACATATAAGGCCTGTTGGTCAAGCGGTCAAGACGACGCCCTCTCACGGCGTAAACCCGGGTTCGATTCCCGGACAGGTCATTTAAAATGGACATCACAGAGTTGTGGTGTCTTTTTTTGTGTACAGATTTTTCCGGATTTTTTGCGGGATGAAAGCCTTTCTTCCTGACGCGGGAAGCCTTTCTTGCAAAAGGCAGGCCTGAGTGGTAAGATTTTTATAGATTCTGCGGGGAATATCCGAAAACAAAAGATGGGATGGAAACGCAGGGGAAAAGGGCAAAACAAGCTGTGAAAAGGAGGACGGAATATGGATTTTATGGAGCTTTTGCTGAACAGAAGGAGTGTCAGGGAATATACGGGAGAGGCGGTTCCGAAGGAAAAGATCGAAAAGATTCTTGAGGCCGGACTGCTCTCTCCGTCGGGGCGTAACAGGAGACCATGGGAATTTCTGGTGGTGGAGGATAAGGAGGCTCTGCTCAGGCTCTCCAGATGCCGGGAGGGGGGAGTGAAAATGCTGGAAAAGGCGGGCTGCGCCATTCTGGTGTTTGGAGATCCTCAGAAAACGGATGTGTGGACGGAGGACTGTGCCATAGCTGTGAGCAACATGCATCTGATGGCAGAGAGCCTGGGTCTTGGAAGCTGCTGGATTCAGGGAAGGCTTAGAAAGGCCGATGGAGGAGAGAGCACAGAGGAATTCTGCCGCCGTTTGTTTGGAGTGCCGGAGGGATTGGCCCTGGAGGCAGTGCTCTCAGTAGGAATTACAGAGAAACATCCGAAACCTCATCTGCTGCAGGAGGCCGAGCGCGGGAAGGTTCATTACGGAACATTCTGAACCATCCATCCCTAAGGGCTTCTCTGAAACGAAAAACTGGCAGCCTCTGGCTGCCAGAAAAGGGGAAGTAGTATGAAAAAGAATTTATGTGAAAAGGCGCTCTGCCTTGTTTGTGAGATTATCATACCGAAAAAGTGTGTCCTCTTTGTTATCAGAGTGTAAAAAAAACCTAAAAATTGGAAATAATATATAAAAATACCTGTGAGCAGAACTGAAAGGGGAGATGCAGCGGAAAAAGAACATGGGGAAAAGAACATGGGGGTAGAGCGAATGGATACAGGCAAGGGCTGTGGTTTCTAACAGAAAAAAGACATCACAATTCTGTGATGTCCATTTTAAATGACCTGTCCGGGAATCGAACCCGGGTTTACGCCGTGAGAGGGCGTCGTCTTGACCGCTTGACCAACAGGCCTTATCTACTTTTTAATTTACTGTTTCTTTGCCGTATCACCTGCGACTTGGATAGTATATCATATTTCCGGAAAAATGCAAGTGTTTTTTTAATAAAAATAAAAAAATTTAAAACAGTCTCTGTGGGAGCTGTAATATGCTCCAGGGAGGCGGGAGAATTGAATAAGAAAATTGCACAAAAACCCCCAAAATCCCGAACCGTGATACGCGAGAAAAGTGAACAAAAATTTGTCGAAGCCCCGGAAACTGCTTACATGTCAGAAAAATCGATGATAAAATTAAAGAAAGCCTCTTAAAGAAAGTCCTTTATAATCTTTTAGAAGAAAGTCTTTATGAGAAAGTTTCTAAAAGAAGGCCTTGAAAAAGCCTCCTAATTAAGAAATCTCTAAAAGAAAGCTTTTCTGGAAGAGGAGAACAGAGTATTGAGAAAAACAGATGAAAGAAAGGAGCGGATGAGAAACTATGTTTCAGGAAGGCGAGTATATCATTTATGGGAGCAGCGGAGCCTGCAAGGTGGAGCGGGTGGGAATTCTTCCCTATGGCTCTGGGAAGGAAGAACGGCTTTGCTATACGCTGATTCCCTGCAGGGATCCGGGAAGCACGATCTTCACTCCCGTGGACAATCAGAAGGTGCTGATGCGCCCTGTGATGACCAGGGAGGAGGCGATGGATCTGATAGGGCAGATGCGGGAGATAAGCCCCCTCTGGATTCAGAATGAGAGAAAGAGGGAGGAGGAATACCGGGAAGCAGTGCGCACCTGTGACGGAAGAGAGCTTGTGCGGATTATCAAAACCATTTATCTGCGGCGCAGGAAGCGGATGAGCGAGGGGAAAAAGATTACAGCGGCAGACAGCCGCTACTTTAAACTGGCAGAGGATAATCTGTACGGAGAGCTGGCCGTCTCGCTGGATCTGGAGCGTGACAAGGTAAAAGATTTCATAGAGGAAAAGATAGGCGCCGGGGAGGCCTGAGTGCAGCTGGGAGAGGAAGACGGGAAGATGACTGCAGGCGCCGGACAGCTTCTGAGCCTTTTAAAATCTTCCGGCTGTCAAATATTTTATTTTCCTGTCGAAAATGGTATAATTTCCTTATATCCTGAAGGTGAGAATGACAGGGACGGGAGGAAAGGATATGAGGCGATACAGGGCGGTTCAGGGGAAAGAGGACGGGTGGCAGACAGAGGCGGTAAAGACGGCGCTTCGTCTGTTCAGAGGTTTGTTTGAAAAGACGGATGAAGAGGATGAGAAAACGGACGCTTTCGGCGAGAAAACAGCGGTTCAGGAAAAAGGCCGGATCTGTTTTCCAGGTTTTGGAATTCCGGTGGGAAATCCAACGATGGCTGACGGGCAGGCTCTGGAAAAAAATCTGAAACGGGTTCAGAGGGATAATGGAATCATCCCCATGAACTCAGGCCTTTCTGCGCAGGAGGAACGCTGCTTTACCATGGAAATGCCGGAGGGAGAAGGACGTTTCTTTGTTATGCTCCGTATGATTCTGGAGATGAACCGCGCTCTGGGGCTGACTAAATTTATTGTGGCTGTGCCTTCTGTGGCGGCCAGACTGAGCCTGGAGGAGTCGGTGAGAAAGCTGTCAGGATATATGACAGACCTGGGGTATCCGGATCCGGAGAAATGTGTTTTTTCATTTAACAGTGAGCACACAGGAGAGATCAGCACAAGGTTTGTGGAATCGAAGGATCTCTCTGTCTGCATTATGAACATACAGGCCTTTAACCGGGCGACCAACCGTCTGAGAGCGGAGGATGAATACGGGCAGGTTCTTTGGGAAGATATATGTGCCGTCCGCCCGGCTGTTATGGTGGATGAACCCTGCCGAATCGAGGGCAGCGGCTACAGTTCCAAATCCCTGGAAGCCATGAAAGAGCTGAATCCGCTGTTTACCATGCGGTTTGAGTCGGAGCCGTGGAGGGAGTGCAACAAGACCTTCAGCTTCCCTCTGAAACAGGCTTTGGCAGAGGGAGCGGTGAGGGTTCCCCTTGCAGTGCCTGTGCCTCAGAAGATGCCTGGAGAGATATCAGAAGAAAATCCGCAGGCAGAGACAGAAAAACAGACAGAGAGAATTCGCGCAGCAGTGGAGCTTCACTTTCAGGCGCAGCTTTCTCTATTCAGAGAGGGAAAGAGGGTGAAGGCCCTGACTCTTATTTTCACGGAAGCCAAAAAGGAGCAGAGGGAGAAGATTCTGGCAGAGTTTGACTGGGAATATATGGAGGCGGCTGCCAGGCACCAGGAAGAGCTGAGGCCATTTTTCCAGACGCTTCAGATTCCGGAGGCGGCAGGGCAGCCGGGAGCGGTGCGCCGTGTATTTCTGGGCCTGGACAGAAGGGGCAGAGAGAGGGAGCTTGACGGATGGGACAGTAAGGAGAGCGGCAGCTGGAGGAAACGGCTCACGGAGGATGTAAACCGGGGAATCGGCAGACTTCTGAGAGAGGGGGAGGAGTTAAAAGCCTTTGACCGCCCAGAGAGCTTTCTGTTTGTGCATCCGGCTCTCCGGGAAGGCTGCAGAAATTCCAATCTGTTCGTGATATGCAGTCTGGACACAGGCTCGGAATATTCATGTGCAAGGGAGATGGGGAGATTTCTGTGGCCCTGCGAGGATCAGGAGGGAAAGGCCGTGACTGGAGGGGCAGCTTCTTTCTTCCAGATAGTCGGAGAAAGAGGAAAGCAGCAGGAGCACTTCCGGGGTCGGCCGTTCGAGGAAGAGAAGGCGGAATCTCTCATTCAGATGGCAGAATGGATACAGGGACTTGGAGAGAAAGGTATCGCAGAGGCTTTTAGCCGCCTGGATACAGAGGAGGCGGCAGAGGCAGAGGCCTGCGCCAGGCGCATCTGCACCCTCTTAGGCTGCCGGGAGCCATAGAAGGGCAGCAGACAGCCCGGGGTCCTGGTTCTTCATTCTTATAGAGATTCCATATTGACAAACAGCCGTTTCTTAGCTATACTGGGAACCGAAAAAACGGAGGTTTTCTGTGAGACCGCACGGGCTGTACAGACTCCGCTCATATTGTCATAGTGTGTTACTGGTAAGGCAGGCATTAACTATTTGGATTGTGTTTCAGACGCTGTCAGTGTATCTGAAGCTGTGATACACAGTCCGGATGGTTAATGCCTTTTTGTTTTGGCAAATTCCTTCCCACTTCACGCCGGGAAAAGACGCTGAACAGAGGAGGCCTTTTTAAGGTATGAAGGCTTTTCTGGCGTTTATGATGGCAGAAAACGGGGAAACACTATGAAAAAGAAAAAAAGAAAAAGAGGAAAGGAAGAAAAGTATGAAAGACCAGATTTTCGGCGTACTTCAGCGAGTGGGGCGCAGCTTCATGCTTCCCATCGCGATTCTGCCTGTGGCGGGACTGCTTCTCGGAATCGGAAGCTCCTTTACGAACGCCACAACGATTTCAACCTATCACCTGGAGAGCATTCTCGGCGATGGGACTGTGTTAAACGCCCTGCTCCTGATTATGAGCAAGGCGGGAAATGTTATTTTTGACAATCTGCCCCTTATCTTTGCAGTGGGCGTTGCCATCGGTATGGCTAAGGAGGAGAAGGAGGTTTCCGCCCTGTCGGCCCTGATCGCCTTTTTTGTTATGCATATCTCCATCAATGCGGTGCTGCTGATCAGCGGAAAGGTGCTGGCTGACGGAAGCGTGGCAGAGGGAGTCTTAGACGGAACCATCGCCAGCGTCTGCGGTATGCAGACACTGCAGATGGGAGTGTTCGGAGGCATCATCGTGGGACTGGGCGTTGCGGCGCTGCACAACAGGTTCCATAAAATTGTGCTTCCCAACGCGCTCTCCTTCTTCGGGGGTTCACGGTTTGTGCCGATTATCTCAACCGTTGTGTATCTGTTTGTGGGAATTCTCATGTATTTCATCTGGCCGGTTGTTCAGAACGGCATTTTCGCCCTGGGCGGCCTGGTAACGGGAACCGGATACCTGGGAACCCTGATTTTCGGAATTGTCAAAAGGGCGCTGATTCCATTCGGACTGCACCATGTATTCTATCTGCCGTTCTGGCAGACAGCTGTAGGCGGAACGATGATGGTGGACGGGCAGCTGATCCAGGGCGGCCAGAATATTTTCTTTGCCCAGTTAGCTTCCCCGGATGTGGTGCATTTCAGCGCAGACGCCACGAGATATTTCTCCGGCGAGTTCATTTTCATGATCTTCGGGCTTCCGGGAGCAGCGCTCGCCATGTACCGCCAGGCCAAGTCTGAAAAGAAAAAGGCAGCGGGCGGACTTCTCCTGTCAGCGGCCCTGACCTGTATGCTTACGGGAATTACGGAACCCATCGAGTTCTCTTTCCTGTTTGTAGCCCCCATGCTGTTTGCCGTTCAGGTAGTGCTGGCGGGAGCCGCCTATATGATTGCCCACATGCTGAACATAGCCGTGGGACTTACCTTCTCGGGAGGATTTCTGGATCTTCTGATCTTTGGCATCCTTCAGGGAAATGACAAGACAAGCTGGATCCGCATTATCCCGGTTGGAATTATTTATTTCTTCCTGTACTATTTTATCTTCAGCTTCCTGATTAAGAAGTTTGATTTAAAGACACCGGGACGTGAGGATGACACGGAGGAGACAAAGCTCTACACAAAGGCAGATGTCAATGCCAGAAAAGCTCAGAAGGACGAAAGAGGAAACAGCCCAGCCGGGGACAGCAGAGACAGCCGCAGCGAGGCTATTGCAAATGCCCTGGGAGGAAAGAAAAACATTACGTCTGTAGACTGCTGCGCCACAAGGCTTCGCTGCTCTGTGGAAAAGTCAGAGCTGGTGGATGAAAAGCTGCTGAAGGCTACAGGGGCAGTGGGAGTGATCAAAAAGGGCCAGGGAGTCCAGGTGATCTACGGTCCTCAGGTGTCTGTCATCAAGTCCAACCTGGAAAGCTACCTGGCGACAGCCCCTGACACAGAGTACAGCGAAAAAGCGGCTGCCGTGGAGGAGAAAGTTTCTTCAGGCGTGGAGGAGACCGAAGCAAAGAGCGGGGAGAAGGCCGGGGTGCAGGAGGCCGAATCACAGAAATCCGAATCACAGGAGGCCGAATCACCAGTGAAAAAGGGCCGAACACTCTACTCCCCGTTTACGGGAACGGTTAAGCCTATCACGGAGGCTCCGGATCCGGCCTTTGCAGGTAAAATGATGGGAGACGGTTTCCTGGTAGAGCCTGAGAACGGAATTGTTCTGGCGCCGGAGGATGCAGAGATTGTGTTCGTGTTCCCCAGCAAGCACGCCATCGGCTTAAAGACAAAGGACGGAGTGGAATTTCTTCTCCACATCGGAATCGATACGGTTAAGCTGGATGGAAAGGGCTTTGAGGTGTTTGTAAAAGACGGAGACAGCGTAAAAAGAGGTGACAAACTCATGGAGTTTGATTTACAATATATCAGAGAGCACGCGCCGTCTGACGTATGCCTGACTGTCTTTACGGGACTGAAGGAAGGAGAGGAAATCTGTACAGCAGTTTCCCATGCAGAGGCCCTGGACGCTGCGGCAGAGCTCCGATAATCTGTAAAGCAGGGGGAACGGAAATGTACCGGGTGATTAAGGTTCTGAATAATAATGGAGTCCTGGCCTACGATATGGACGGAAAAAAGGAAGTGATTTTCCTCGGAAACGGCATCGGCTTTGGAAAAAAGACGGGGGAGCGTTTCGAGGACGCGGGAAAGGCCAATGTCTATACCGCGGAGACAAGACACAGCGAGGATACTGCCCTCCAGGTGGTCAACGGGATGGATCCGCTGTTTCTGGAAATCACAGGCCGCATTATCGACGAGGCGGAAAAAAGGTTTAAAAATGTCAGCAGGGATATCCTGCTGCCTCTGGCAGATCACATTGCCCTGGCAGTTCAGCGGGCCAGGGAGGGCAGAGAATTTTTAAACCCCTTTAACCAGGACATCAGAGCCCTGTTCCCGGAGGAATACGAGGTTGCCCAGAAGGGGAGGAAGCTCATCGAACAGTTTGCAGGGCAGAAGATTTCCGAGG
This sequence comes from Clostridium sp. AM29-11AC, assembly GCF_003480545.1. Classification (NCBI taxonomy): domain Bacteria; kingdom Bacillati; phylum Bacillota; class Clostridia; order Eubacteriales; family Clostridiaceae; genus Clostridium; species Clostridium sp. AM29-11AC. Next base: position 142,754 of record NZ_QUJI01000005.1, on the reverse strand, counting down.
ATGAGGCAGGGTTTATTACCCTCCACATTCATTCTGCCCTCTCCGATGAGGATGTGGAGCAGTCTATGACCACTGCCCGTCTGGTGACAGAGAGCGTTGCCATGATCGAGGAGGGGATGGGAATCCGGATCCCTGTTCAGTCCCTGGGCTACAACCGTCTGGTGAGCCATATCCGGTATATGCTGATTCGGACACTCCGGGGAGAAAGGGTAAACCTGGATATGGAGGAGTACGCCCGCACCAGCTTCCCCAGAGCCTACGCCCTGGCCGAGAGGATCTGCCGCTATATGGAAGAGGAATTAAAAAAGCCCATGCTTCAGCAGGAAGTGGGTTTTCTGGGAATCCATATAGAGCGGGTCGCACAGATGGAGCAGGAGTGACTGAAGCGTGTATAGGCCGGACTGCAGAAGCGAAAAATAAGTGATGAAAAATAAGTGATCTGAAACGTAAAAAAGCTGTTTTAAAAGGAAATGACCAGAGCTGCCTTGTGGGCTTTCTTCGCAGATGCAAAAGAGAGCCGGAATATGGCGGCGTCTGGTCATTTTTGTGATGCCGCCTGCTGCTTCGGGCCGGTGGGCTGCCGTTTAACCTGAGATTTTAACCTGAGATTCCAGTTCAGGAGGAAGGAACGGTAAGAAAGAGGAAGGAAAGAAAGAGGAATAAAATAAAAAGGCGGGAAATATAAAAGTGCCCCGGACGCAGTGTGTTCCCAGGATAAGAAAGAGTGAGACTGGACACCTGCGATACAGCCCGGGAAGGCTGCACTCCTTTCGGAACCGGGGCAGATGGGCCGCGCAGAGATACTCTGTGCGCCTGTTGTCTATTATAAGCGAAAGTCAGGACAGCTTCAAGAAAAAAATAGAAATTTTTCGTTAAAAAATAGGAAAATGCAGAAAAAAATCTCTAAAAAAGGGAGGAGCCGGCAGCCATCTCTGACTGCCGGCATGTATGAAAAAGAATTTGTAACGGCTCCAACCCATCTGAGATTATCAACAGGCAAGTCTGCAGACGGATTGTTTCATGAAGGCGGGAACCAGTCGTCTGTTCGCCGCGTTCAATCAAACGATAGTGCCGGCAGGGTTCTGTCTTCCCTAAGGAAGGAGAATTCCTGCCCCTCAGCTAAAAAAGCAGTGACTTTTTTAACTGTCCTAAGCATAACAGGAGAGTGTGAAAAAAATATGTAAAAGCTGTGAAGAAATTATGAACAATACAGCCCGGGAGAAAGGAGGCAGTGAACGGGCAGAATTTAGCTACTTTCTTTTTTGGAAGGGGTGTGATAAGATGATACCAGATGCGGCTGGCCTGCGTCCTGAGAATATCAGGCCGGGCTGCCGCTGAAGCATTCCGGGAGGTCAAAGCGCCGGGAAAGCGTAAGACCTGGAAAAAACAGGCGGGCGGCAGCGAATGGAACATAAGGGTTCCCAAAGGAGCGAGTCGCTCTTTTTGTCAGAAGGAAGGGCAGGCAGCGCTGTCTGCCTTCCAAATCATCTGCACCGTACAGGGAGCGCCCATGCGGTGCATGAACGCCGGTATCCCCTGCGGGGATATTCAGTACGGCTCCGAAGATTCGGCATTGCTGTGACAGTGCCGCCCGCCTGAATGCTGTGAGACTGACTGAGGCTGCAGGCTGTGACTGTACAGGAGAGGAAGGGATTTAAGATGGGAGAGACAGGGCTGTGGAATCACTGCAGCAGCAGGCAGTGCGTGGAGATGATTCTCTCAATGAAACTTCTGGGCTATGCCTCCCTCACAGAGGAGCAGGAGCTTTCTGTCCTCTACGAACTGAGCAATCATGCGTCCCGCCATTACAGGGAGGCTGTGATTCCGAAACGGACGGGAGGCGTGCGGCATCTGATGGTTCCCGACAGCACACTGAAGGCAGTACAGCGGCGGATTCTTAGGAATGTTCTCTCCGGACTTGAACCTTCTGAACAGGCATACGCCTACAGAAAGGGAGTGGGAATCAGGGAAAATGCGGCTGTCCATACGGGGCAGGAAAAGATTCTCAAGCTGGATATTCATGACTTTTTCGGAAGCATAACCAGCTCCAGCGTCTATGGACTGGCGTTTCCAGGAACTGTGTTCCCTCCCCAGGTGAGAGGTCTTCTGACTTCCCTGTGCTGTCTGAGGGGAAGGCTTCCCCAGGGCTCTCCTGCTTCTCCGGCCATTTCCAATCTGGTGATGCGGCCCTTTGATGAGCATATGGGACTCTGGTGCCGCGAGAGAAATATCAGATACAGCCGCTACTGCGACGACATGACCTTTTCCGGCAGCTTTGATGCGGGCGAAGTCATCCGGAAGGTTTCCGGCTTTCTGTCTGAGAGGGGCATGAGGCTGAACTGGAAAAAGACGGGAGTTTACGGGAAAAACTGCCGCCAGGAGGTGACGGGCCTTACGGTCAATGAGAAGGTGCAGCTTCCAAAAGAATTGAGAAGACAGCTTCGCATGGAATGCTATTACTGCCGCAGATTCGGGACGGAGAGCCATATGGAGCGCCTGGGCCTGGCAGAAAGTGAGAGTGAGGAGCACTTTCTGATGAGGCTTTTAGGAAGGCTTGAATATGCTCTGAGCGTCAGCCCCGGCGCAAAGGAGTTTGAACAGGAGAGGGAGTATTTCCGGGAGCAGCTGAAAGCCCTCAGAGAGAGAAGGGCACAGAAAAATCAGAAGGGATGAGCGGTTCACCCATCCAATAAGGAGGACAAGATCATGGAGATTGAGAGAAGAGAGAATGCCAACGGAGGAAAAGGAACGATTTTTGTTAAGCGCATCCTGAATGAAGAGGAGTTAAATGGAAAGTGCAAGATGTTTGCCGAGGTGACGATCCCGGCAGGGTGTTCCCTGGGCTACCATGTTCACAGCAGGGAGAGCGAAACCTACTATATCGTAAAAGGGCAGGGCGAGTATAATGACAATGGAACCACAAGGATTGTAAATCCGGGAGACCGTACCTTTACCCCTGACGGCTGCGGGCACGGGATCGCAAATAACACGGGGGAGGAGCTGGTGTTTATGGCTCTGATTATTCCGGATTAAGATAAAATTTTGCGCAGAGCAGGAAAGCCAGCCTGGCATCGTGGAATGAAAATCCGCAGGAATGCGGCATAGTTCCGGATGTCAGGCCTTTGTGATCGGGCATGCAAAAGCCGGAAGAGACGAAAGGCTCACCGGCAGAAAAGACAGTGCCGCAGAAAAACAGCAGGGACAGCGAAAGGAGCAGGGAGTGAAACGACACAGATTCAGATTTACCATATACAGCGGGGTTCTGGTTCTCATCCTTCTTTTTCTGGCTCTTCAGGGGAAGAGGCCGGATAAACAGCTCATGTTTGATGAGAATTCCAGGACGGATATTTATATACATACAGAGACCGGCCAGGAGCCGGCCATCGATCCGGCGGACTTTTTTCCGGATGTTGAGGGGCTTTCCCTGGATCTGTTCGAATATGATCTGAGCGGATGCAGTCTGGAACAGCCGGGGGAATATACGGTTCCGGTTTATTATGACGGAAAGAAGACAAATGCCGTTCTCCGCATAATCGTTGAGGACGGCAGCACAGGCGGCGAGGAGACGGCGGGCGTGCTGTCCGACACAGCAGGACAGGAGATGGCCGGGGAGGTCAGGGAAAAGCCGCTGCCGGGCAATTTCGTTTATGAGGGCAGCAGAGAGGAAAGGGAGGTGGAACCGTGAAGTTCTTTCATCTTTCCGATCTACATATCGGAAAACAGCTGAACGGGTGGAGCCTCAGGGAGAACCAGGAGGCTGTGCTGGGACAGATAGTGAGGTATGCAGAGGAATACCGGCCGGATGCGGTTTTGATCTGCGGGGATATCTATGACAAGTCTGTCCCCTCCGGGGAGGCATATTCCATATTTGGAGGATTTCTGGAACGCCTGGCAGGGATCGGGATTCCGGTGCTTGTGATTGCCGGAAATCATGACAGCCCGGAGCGCCTGAGCTTTGCGGGGCAGATTCTCGAGAAGGAGCGTATTTTTATCAGTTCATTTCCTCCGTCAGAGAAGGGGGAACGCCTGAGGCGGGTGACGCTGTCCGACAGGTGGGGGGAGGTGGATTTCTACCTCTTTCCTTTTATGAGACCTGGGTACGTGCGCCGGCTTCTGGCAGCAGAGAGCGGTGAGCAGGAGGATATATCGGTTCAGAGCCTCACCTATGATCAGGCGTTCCGGCTGATGCTTGAGAGGGAGGAGATTGACAGCAGCAGGAGAAATGTGATCCTCTGCCACCAGTTTTTTGTGAGCGCCTCTGAAAAGCCGGACACCTGTGAGTCAGAAACGGCTGTGCTCATGGCGGGAGGTCTGGACCAGATTGATATTTCAGCCCTTGACTGCTTTGATTATGCCGCTCTGGGGCACCTCCATGGCTCCCAGAGGGTGGGAAGAGAGTCCGCCCGCTACTGCGGAACGCCCTATAAGTATTCCGTCAGTGAGGAGCGTCACAGGAAGTCTGTGGTTATGGTGGAGCTTGGAAGAAAGGGGGAGGAGCCCATTCTCTCGTTTCTGCCCTTAGCCGGGGTTCAGGACGTGCGAAAGGAGAGAGGAACCCTAAAACAGGTCCTGAGCCGGGCTTTTGAACCGTCCTGCCATGATTTTGTAAGCATTGTCCTGACCGATGAGAGGGAACCGGCCAACTTCAGAGAACAGCTGAGGGAGAAATACGATCACATTCTGGAGATAAGGATTGACAATGAGAGGACGAGAAGGAGACTTGAAGACGAAAAAGAGCCGATTCCCGTGTTAAAGCCCATGGAGGCGTTCCGCCAGTTCTTTTCCATGATTTTGAACAGCGATCTGACAGAGGAGGAGGAGAGGCTCATGGCCCAGGTGATTGAGGAAGCGAAGGAGGAAGAGGATTGAAGCCGCTGAGACTTGTCATGTCTGCTTTTGGCTCTTACCTGAAGCAGACGGAAATTGATTTTGAAGCTCTGGGGGACGGGATTTTTCTGATCACAGGCGATACGGGAGCCGGAAAAACCACCATCTTTGATGCCATAGCCTTTGCCCTTTACGGGGAGACCAGCGGCCAGAGAAGGGACGGCTCTATGATGCGCAGCCAGTCTGCCTTACCAAAGCAGGAGACCAGGGTGGAACTGGTATTTTCAGACAGAGGAGAGGTTTACCGGATTGTGAGAAGCCCCTCCTATGAACGTCCGAGTCTGAGAAAGAAGAAGGACGGGGAGCAGGCCATGACGACCCAGCCGGCCAGAGTATCCCTGTTTCTTCCGGACGGCTCGGAATTTCCCGGAAAGATTTCAGATGTCAATGAAAAAATACGGGAGATTGTGGGAGTTGACAGAGGGCAGTTCTCACAGACGGCTATGATTGCCCAGGGGGAGTACATGAGGCTTCTAACAGCAGGCTCCAGAGAGAGAAAGGAGATCTTTTCGAGAATTTTTGATACAGGAGTGTATGAGCGGATTCAGCGAAAGCTCAGAGAGCGAAACAGCGAGCTTGCAAAGAAGCTGGAGGACAATGGGAAGTTCTGCCTGCGGGAAGCTGAGCGCATCCGTGTGCCCGAGGAGAGCGGACTTGCCCCCAGGTGGGAGCAGGCAGTTTCCAGCCTGGAGAGCTGCCCGGAGGAGATTCTGGCTGTTTCAAAGGAGGCGTGCAGCTTCAGCAGGATGGAGGCTGAGAAGGAGCGCAGGGAGGATGAGAGACTGGTCGATGAGCTGCACAGGCTGGGCAGCAGGATTGAGAGAGCCCGGCGCGTGTCTGAGCTTAAAGAGCAGGAGAAAGCGGCGGAGGAACACCTGCGCCTGCTCCAGAGTTCTCAGGAGGTATTTGAAGAGAAAAAGAGAAGGCTAAAACTGGGCAGACAGGCGGAGCCGGTCTGGCAGAAGGAGGACGAGGCCAGGAAAAAGGAGGGAGAGTGGACCGAAGCGGGGGAGAGGCTCGGGGAGATAAAGGAAAAACTCTCAGTGCTCTCGGAAGATTTTTTGCAGGCAGAGAAGGACAGCGGGGAGGCAGAAAGCAGATACCGCGCAGAACAGCCGGGGCTTTTAGAGCAGGAGCAGGAACTGAAACGCTCCCTTCCTCTCTACCGTGAGCTGGAACAGTGCATGGCCTCCATCCGTGCAGAGGAGGTTCGCAGGGAGAGGACAAAGAGGGAGGAGGAGGCTTCTGCTGAAGGGCAGGAGGACTGTCTGAAACGCCTGGCTGCCCTGAAGGCGGAGAGAGAGGAAAAAAGAGACAGCGGCCTGAACCTGGAACGGTGCAGGGCTGAGATAGAGCGGCTGAAAAAGAGAAAGGACGAAGTTACCCAGCTTGGACGAAAGTTAAAGGAGCTGGAAGAGAGGGAGAAACGCTTAAAAGAGGAGCAGGATATTCTGGGCAGGGAGAGCAGGAACTATGAGCAGGCCGCCGCTGACTACGACAGGCTGTATCGGATATTTATACTGTCCCAGGCGGGGCTTCTGGCAGAGGAGCTCAGGGAGGGAAAGCCCTGCCCGGTCTGCGGTTCCTTAAGCCATCCCTGCCCTGCCCGGCTTCTGGATGAGCGCGTGACGGCAGAACAGCTGGATCGTGCAAAGAAAGTGAGAGAAACGGCTGACAGGGCTGCGAGAGAGCGATTAGCCTGTGTGCGGGCCCTGAAAGCCGAGACAGGGGTAGTAAAAAGCCAGTGTGAAGCTATGTATGAGGCCATCAGAAAGCCAGGGGCGGATGAAGTTAAAGAACACGCGGTCTTTGACAGGCAGAATGCCTTTCAGGAAATGAGAGAGCTGTTTTTTGAACTTCAGGAAGAGCAGAAGCAGAGAGAGCGGGAAGAAAAAGAGTGGGAGAAGGCCAGGATCCGCCTGTCAGAGATTGACGCTTTGATGGAGAAGGAGGAGAAAAAAAGAGAGGATCTGGAAAGGAAGAGAAAGGAACTCTCCGGAGAGCTGGCAGGGACGGAGTCCAGGCTGAGCAGCCTGAAGGCGAGATACGAGGAGCAGAAAAAGCAGCTCCTCTTTGAGACAGGTGAGCAGGCAGAGGAGAGACTTTCCAGGATACAGGAGGCTGCCGGAAAGCTCCTGGCCGAAAAGGAGAAGGCGGAAAAAAGGAAGGAAGAGCTTGGAAGGCAGACCGGCCTTCTGAAGGGGCGGCTGGCCTCCGAGGAGGAAAAAGAGAGGAAGCTTCTTAGTCAGAAAGAGCAGATTTACGGTGAGTGGCAGGAGCTTCTTCAGAAAATGGGATTTTCAGGAGAGGAGGAATACAGGAGCGCGATTCTTAAGGAGGGGGAACAGGAGCGCCTGGAAGCTGATATTTCACAGTACGAGCAGAGCCTTACTGCCGCCTCTTCCGCCCTTTTGCAGTGCCAAAAAAGCCTGGAGGGATTAGAAGAGGAGGCGCTTTCGCCTCTCCTCGAGAAGGAAGAGGCCATGAAGCAGGAGCGGCGGCTTGCCTCTTTCAAACTTTCCGAGTCAGCCTCCAGACTGGCAGAAAATGAGGGAGCCTGCAGGGAGCTTGAAAGGCTCCTTGGAAAGAGAAGGAGGCTTCTTGAAGAATACGGGCCGGTCAACCGTCTCTGCCTGGCTGCGGACGGGAAGGTGAGCGGCACGGCGCGGATGGATTTCCAGACCTATGTGCAGAGACAGTATTTTTCCCAGATGATCCATGCGGCAAATCACAGGCTCAGGCGGATGACGCAGGGACAGTTTCTCCTTCGGTGCCGGGAGTTTGGAGATCTCAGCCTGCGCGGGGAGGCAGGCCTGGATCTGGATGTATACAGTGTGGACACAGACAGCGTCCGGGATGTGAAAACCCTCTCCGGCGGCGAGGCCTTTCTGGCGGCCCTTTCCATGGCTCTCGGCATGGCAGATGTGATCCAGAATACGGCGGGGAGCGTGGAGATGGATGCGCTGTTTATCGACGAGGGCTTCGGCTCGCTGGATGATGAGGCCAGAGCCAGGGCGATCTCCGTTCTCAAAGAGCTGTCAGGCGGAAAGCGCATGATCGGCATTATCTCCCACGTGGCAGAGCTGAGAGAGCAGATGGGAAGGAAAATCGTAGTGAAAAAGGGGGAGGAAGGTAGCTTCATCCGTCTGGAGACGGAAGAGTAGGCGGGAGAAGAGGTTTCCTTCGCAGGAGCAAAAGCGGCGGGAAAGCGTTAGCCCGCCGTGCAGAAAGCGAGGAAAACCTATGGTTTTCCTCGCTTAGGGGCTTCGCCCCATGAAGGGAAAGAAAGGAAAAGCAATCGGTGAGCAAGCTCCCCGCCTGCTTTTCCTTTCTTTCCCTTCGCACGGCTCAGGTGTACTGAAATTTATACACCGATTATTATGATTACGTTAAATTTTCCAATTGTTAATTTTTTTTCACTATGGTATACTATTTTCGATGGTTCTTACTGTGAAATTGTGACATATAATTCACATTTTTTACAGGGAAGAAAATAAACTAGAGAAAGAGGGTTTATTAGATGGGTTTGGCTACATTTATAGGCGGTATTCATCCATTCGAGGGCAAAGAACTGTCTGAGGATAAACCGATTCAGATTCTTCCCCCGGTTCAGGGTGAAGAGATGGTATTCCCGCTGTCCCAGCACATCGGCGCTCCTGCCCGTCCTCTTGTTAAGAAGGGCGATCAGGTATTAAAAGGCCAGATAATTGCTGAGGCCGGCGGCTTTATTTCTGCCAATGTCATCTGTTCCGTCTCCGGCACGGTGAAGGGGATTGAGCCTAGGCTGGTGGCGAACGGCGCCATGGTTGACTCCATTGTTGTGGAGAACGACGGACAGGACAACGCGGCAGAAGGATTCGGTGAGAAGAGGGATTACACCAAGCTCTCCAGGGAAGAGATCCGCGGCATCATTAAGGATGCAGGAATTGTCGGATTGGGAGGAGCAGGCTTCCCGACACATGTAAAGCTGACTCCAAAGGACGACGCTGCCATTGACACAGTAATCGTAAACGGCGCTGAGTGTGAGCCGTATCTGACAAGCGATTACAGGCTTATGATGGAGCAGCCGGAGAAGATTATCGGCGGACTGAAGGTCATCTTACAGCTCTTTGACAATGCAAAGGGCGTGATCGGTATTGAAAACAATAAGCCGGAGGCGATTAAGAAGATTACCGAGATGGTGAAGGATGAGCCGAGAATCGAGGTATGTCCTCTTCTTACAAAGTACCCCCAGGGCGGCGAGCGTACTTTGATTTACGCGGTGACAAAGAGAGAGATCAACTCCTCCATGCTGCCGGCGGATGCAGGCTGCGTGGTGGACAACATTGACACGGTTGTCTCTATTTATAATGCAGTGTGCGAATCCACTCCGCTTATCAGAAAGATTATCACAGTAACCGGCGATGCCATTGCAAATCCGCAGAACTTTGAGGTAAAGCTGGGAACAAGCTACAACCGTCTGGTTGAAGCAGCCGGAGGCTTTAAGGAGCAGCCGGAAAAAATGATTTCCGGAGGCCCCATGATGGGACAGGCGCTGTTCTCCACAGACTTCCCGGTAGCCAAGACCTCCTCTGCGCTGACTACTTTCACAAAGGATGAGGTTGCGGCACAGGAGCCGACTCCATGTATCCGCTGCGGGCGCTGCGTGGATGTATGTCCTGAGCACCTGGTTCCACAGCTTATGATGTCCGTTGCCGAGAGAGGCGATCTGGAGGGCTTCCAGAAATTAAACGGCATGGAGTGCGTGGAGTGCGGATGCTGCGCGTTTACCTGTCCGGCCAAGAGGCCGTTAACTCAGGCCTTCAAGGAAATGAGAAAGGCTGTTGCGGCAAGCCGCAGAAAGTAGGAGGTGTGAAGAAATGGGAAAATTATTTAACGTATCGTCATCACCTCACGTGAGAAACAAGATCACCACGCAGAGCATCATGTTTGACGTGGCGATTGCTATGATTCCTGCGAGTGTATACGGTGTATGGCAGTTCGGAATGCACGCCCTGCTGGTGCTGATTGCGACAGTAGTTGCCTGCGTGCTCTCCGAGTATGTATATGAGAAACTGATGAAGAAGCCGATCACCATTTCCGACGGAAGTGCTGTTGTAACAGGTATGATCCTGGCCCTCAACATGCCGCCGCAGATTCCGCTGTGGATGCCGTGTCTGGGAGGCGTGTTCGCGATCATCGTTGTAAAACAGCTTTACGGAGGACTTGGACAGAACTGGATGAACCCGGCTCTGGCAGCCAGGTGCTTCCTCCTGATTTCCTTTGCAGGAAAGATGACAACCTTTACGGAACCGTTTTCTGACGCTGTTGCCAGTGCCACACCTCTTGCACAGTTAAAGGCAGGGGAAACTGTTGACGTGATGGCCATGTTCGTCGGACGGATTCCGGGAACCATCGGTGAGGTTTCTGTGATCGCTCTGTTAATCGGAGCTGCATACCTGGTTTGGAGAAGAGTCATCTCCCTCAGAATCCCGCTTACATACATTGCCACTGTGGCAGTATTTGCGGCGATTTACAGCGGCTTTGATATGTACTATGTGGCAGCCCACATCTGCGGCGGCGGACTGATCTTCGGTGCCTTCTTCATGGCAACAGATTATGTTACAAGCCCGATTACTCCAAAGGGACAGTATGTATTCGGAATCTGCCTGGGACTTCTCACGGCTCTGTTCCGTATCTTCGGCGGTTCTGCAGAGGGCGTTTCCTACGCGATCATCTTCTGCAACATTCTCACTCCGCTGATTGAGAAATATACCCTTCCGACAGCATTTGGAAAAAAGGGAGGTAAGAAATAATGGCAGGAAAATCTGGATTTATGAAAGACGCCTTCATCCTGTTTGCAATCACCCTCATTTCCGGTCTTGCACTGGGAGGCGTATATGAGGTAACAAAGGAACCTATTGAACAGGCAACTATTGCGGCAAATAATGCAACGTACCAGTCTGTTCTTCCTGAGGCCAGCAGCTTCGAGGAAGATACAAGCCTGGCATCTTCCATTGAAACCTGCAATACAGAGCTTGCCGGGATGGACTTTGGAAATGTAGGCGTTGACAGCGTTCTTATTGCAAAAGACAGCTCCGGAGCAGAGGCAGGATATGTGATTAATACACATTCTAACGACAGCTACGGCGGTCCGGTTGAAATCTCTGTAGGCTTTAATGCAGAGGGAAGCATTTCCGCTATTGGCTTCCTGGCCATTGATGATACTCCAGGTCTGGGCTTAAAGGCCAAGGAGCCGGCATTCAAGGATCAGTATGTGGGAAAGAATGCTGATGCACTTACAGTAACGAAGTCAGGAAACGCCGGAGAGACAGAGATTAACTCCATCAGCGGCGCTACTATCACTTCCAGTGCAACAACAAATGCAGTAAATGCAGCTCTGTATTTCCTGCACAATTATTTAAACTAACAGGAGGTGGGATTCATGGGAAAATGTATGGAGCGTTTATATAACGGTATTGTCAAGGAAAACCCAACCTTCGTCCTGATGTTAGGTATGTGTCCGACCCTGGCTGTAACCACATCGGCCGTCAACGGTCTGGGCATGGGACTTTCCACCACAGCCGTTCTTATATTTTCAAACCTGATTATTGCGCTGCTGCGAAACATTATTCCGGATCGTGTTCGTATCCCGGCATTTATCGTTATTGTAGCCAGCCTTGTAACTATTGTACAGCTTTTAATTCAGGGTTATCTGCCCTCCCTTTACACGGCTCTGGGCGTATACATCCCGTTGATCGTAGTAAACTGTATCATTCTGGGCCGTGCAGAAGCATATGCTTCCAAGAATGATGCCCTTTCCTCCGCTTTCGACGGACTTGGAATGGGACTTGGATTTACCATTGCTCTGACATGTATCGGTGCCGTGCGTGAGATCTTAGGTTCCGGAGGTGTATTTGGATTTACCTTTATCCCGGAAGATTTCCGCATTTCCATCTTTGTTCTGGCTCCAGGTGCTTTCTTCGTACTTTCTATTTTGCAGGCACTGCAGAACAAGTTTAAGGCTCCGTCTGCCACAAATGGTTCCGTAAAGCGCTCTGAGCTTGTCTGCGGAGGCGACTGTCTTCACTGCCAGGGCTCTGCATGCTCTGCGAACCACGCCCTGATTGCCGAGAAGGTAGCTGAGGAGGCTGCGAGAAAGGCAGCAGAGAAGAAGGCGGCAGCTGAAAAGGCGGCAGCAGCAAAGAAGGCAGCAGCTGAAAAAGCAGCGCAGGAGCAGAAAGCGGAGACTCCTGCAGCAGAGGCAAAAAAGGAAGCTGACGCTTCCAAGACAGAGTAGGAGGAATGGATAGATGAAAGAATTACTTTTAATTGCCATCGGCCAGGCCCTGGTAAATAACGTCGTATTAAGCCAGTTCCTCGGACTTTGTCCGTTCCTTGGCGTATCCAAAAAGGTAGAGACATCTGCCGGAATGGGCGCAGCCGTTATCTTCGTTATTACCATTGCATCTGCGGTGACAAACATAATTTATACAGTATTCCTGAACCCGGAGACGAATATTATCGTCATCGGCGGACAGCATGTCGATCTGAATTATCTGCAGACGATTGTATTTATCCTTGTTATTGCAGCTTTAGTACAGTTCGTGGAGATGTTCCTGAAGAAGAACATGGTTTCCCTGTATCAGTCCCTGGGTGTTTACCTGCCTCTGATTACAACAAACTGTGCGGTACTCGGTGTTGCCCTGAATAACGTAACAGACGGATATAACTTCATCCAGAGCGTTGTCAGCGGTATCGGTATTTCCGTCGGATTTACAATTGCTATTATTTTGCTTGCAGGCGTGCGCGAGAAGATCGAGCACAACGATGTGCCCTACAATTTCCAGGGTTCACCGATTGTCCTTATCACTGCAGGTCTGATGTCAATTGCATTTTTCGGATTTTCCGGATTAATTTAAGGGAGGAAACGAAGGATGAGTGTAACAGGTATTATTATCGCTGCCGTAATCGTCGGCGCTACCGGTATCATCATCGGTGTGCTCCTCGGGATTGCCAGTGAAAAGTTTAAAGTAGAAGTGGACGAGAGGGAGATTCTCGTCAGAGAAGAGCTGCCGGGAAACAACTGCGGCGGCTGCGGTTATCCCGGATGTGACGGTCTGGCGAAGGCCATCGCCGAGGGAAAAGCAGCCGTTGACGCCTGTCCGGTAGGAGGCGCCCCGGTAGGAGCTAAGATTGCAGCTATCATGGGCGTGGAGGCAGGTACCAGCGAGAAGAAGGTTGCCTTTGTAAAATGTAAGGGAACCTGCGACAAGACAAGGGTTCAGTACAATTACTACGGCATCCGGGACTGCAAGAAGGCATCTGTCGTGCCTGGCGCCGGAGATAAGGCCTGCTCTTACGGATGCATGGGCTTTGGCTCCTGTGTGGCTGCCTGCCAGTTTGACGCCATCCATGTTGTCGACGGCATTGCAGTTGTGGACAAGGAAAAATGCGTGGCCTGCGGCAAATGTGTAGCTGCCTGCCCGCAGAAGTTAATTGAGCTTGTTCCCTACAAGGCAGAGCATCTGGTACAGTGCAATTCCCACGACAAGGGGCCGGCTGTCAAGGCAAAATGTGACGCCGGATGTATCGGATGTACCCTGTGCACCAAGCAGTGTGAATTCGACGCCATCCACATGGACAACAATGTGGCTGTCATCGACTATGAGAAATGTACAAACTGCGGCAAGTGCGCAGAGAAGTGCCCGGTTAAGGTTATCAAGTAGAGGGCAGAAGAACTCAGGCAGTTGTTTCTTTCCTTTTATATCCTGCACAAGGCAGATTGAAAACGTTATGTAAAAAGAAAAACGTCATGGGTAGTCAGGAAAACTCTGATTGTCTATGGCGTTTTTATTTTTGTATATCAAGAGTTTCACAGAACGAACGGATCATAATTTAACTGCAAGTACAATACGAAATGGTCTTATGTGGTATATAATGAAATACGAGATATAAAAACAGAGGTGGGGAGACACCATGTCTATTTACATTACGGGAGATTGCCACGGGGACTACCGCCGATTCAGCACGGAGATATTCCTGGAGCAATATATGATGGGAAAGAAAGACTACGTAATCATCTGCGGCGATTTTGGTTATAGGTCGGAAGATTGTGTATGCAGATTTTTGCGATAAAATGGACAGAGAATCAGAAGATTTTAGAGCAAAAACGATTTATAAGCAAGAGCCAGAATATAAAGAGCGTACAAGTATTTTGAGAAAAATGGAACTTCAGAAAATAAAATAATATTATAACTTGATCTTGTGCACTATATAATCAAAAGTTTTGTATCGAGTTAAACAGGTATAAAAAGCAAGCCGATTACAAGAAAGTAACATAATGTATTGAAAAATAACATAAAATATGTTATTTTATACAAAAATATGTTACAAGGAGATGCCATATGAAAAAGCAATTAGAGCAGTATTTTGGCTGCGAAGTGAAAATAGCAGAATACAAGAATAAATTGCCATTGCCGATTTTTATGACTATGCGTGATATTACGATGGTTGAAATATATGGTGTTAACTTTGCCGTTATAGATGTTATGAAAGAAACGGAGCTAAGTGTTGCCGCAATGAAAAAGCAGAAGGCAAAGTATGAGAAAGCATTGCAGTGTCCTGTGGCATATGAAGTGGTGCTAAACAGCGTGTCCATGAGAAATGCTCTGGTGAAAAACGGAGTTCCGTTTGTGGATTTGCCAGGAAATGTATTCTTACCATTTATGGGGCTTGTATTGCTGGATGTGTATCGTAAGCAGTTTGTTAAGGCAGATAAGATGATGCCTGCAACGCAGATGGTATTCCTGGAACTTTTGTATATGGATGATGAGGAATCTTTGTTAAAAAGTGAGGTTGCAAATAAGCTAAATCTTACGAAAACCTCTATCACAAGGGCAACAGCTCAATTAGAGAAAATGGGGCTCATCCAACAGATTAAATCTGGGACAGAGATTACTGTTATGAGGAATTACTCACGCAAAGAGTATTATGAGAATGCAAAAGCATATCTGATTAACCCGGTTCAAAAAGAAATAACAGTTTTGCGATATGAAGCAACCTTTGAATCATTTAGCGCAGGAGAAACTGCTCTTAGTCAGGAGTCAGAATTGAATCCGCCTAGAATGGAAGTACGTGCAATCTACAAGGGTGAGGAAGTTGTGGATCAGTTGGAAATTGTGGATGCCAGATCGGAAGACCCAGACAAATGTCTGAAGGTACAATTATGGAAATACAACCCTTCTTATTTTGCAAGAGAAGGGCGTGTTGATCCTGTTTCACTTGCATGTACATTCAAAGGTAACGAAGACGAAAGAATAGAAATGAGTATTGAAGAACTGTTGGAGGAATTATAAATGGTACCGGGGATAGGTTCTTTTAGAGAAAAATTCAAAGATTATACGGATTATTACACTATTATTGGTGGAACCGCCTGTGATATTTTGCTTTCAGAGGCAGACCTTCCGTTTCGGGCGACAAAAGACATTGACATGATTTTGATTATGGAAGATAACTTCCCGGAATTTGCAAGTATATTCTGGGAATACATAAAGGAAGGCAGCTATAAGTGCGGATGGAAGAATGAAGAAAATATGCACTTTTATCGTTTTGCAGAAGGGAAATTTGGTTATCCAACTATGAACGAACTATTTTCAAGAAATCCGGGCTATCATCTTGAAATAGAAGAGGGGATCGTGCCGATTCATGTCGATGATGATACTTCCAGCTTATCAGCAATCCTTTTGAATGATGACTTTATAAGTTTATGATGGCTGGCCGAAGAGTCGTCGATGGTATTGGGGTTCTGGGAGCAGAACATTTGATCCCCTTCAAAATGTATGCATGGGTTAATCTTTTAGACAGAAAGAGAGCCGGAGAACATGTAAACGAGAAGGATTTAAAGAAGCATAAATACGATGTATTCCGCCTGCTGCAGATTGTTACAGATGGAACAAAAGTTGAATCAGAAGGGCTGGTGACAGAAAGTATTCATAGATATATTGATGAACAGAGGCTGGAAATGCTTTTTGTTTCCGATTCAGAGCGTGGAAAAGGTGTAGGAAAAGCCCTGATCATGTATGCGGTGGAGAAATACTCTATCAGCGAATTGACAGTCAATGAACAGAACCCTCAGGCGAAGAGATTTTATGAACACATGGGATTTCAGGTTTATAAACGGACAGATACAGATGAACAGGGCGGTCCCTATCCGCTTCTGTATATGAGACGGGAGTAATCGGGAAAGTTAGCGGAGCGACAAATCGAAAGTTGGAGGGGCATAATATGAGCGTTAGTAAAAAGGGCAAACGAAAAATTTGCGTTAAAAAAAGAAAATGTTTGGTCTGTGAGCGAAGATTATGATAGTCCATATTACATCTTGAATATATGTTCTATGGAAATAAGCAATGAGTTCGAAAAAGGTAGAATAGATACGGAAAGACTGGTAGGAGGATAAGATGCCTGCATATTTTAATTTATCACTGCAATTTGAAAGAAAGAGTCTGTATTCTGATTTTGTGAAAGATTTTTTCGAGGCTTTGGAACAGGCGGGGATGCAGTATTTGTCCGGCTATTGGGAGGCGGATGGAAATTCCCGAATTGAGATCATTCAATGGAATCAAATGAAATTAGAAAAGGATTTTCAACTGGGCTTTACGGAACATTATTTTCATGATTATAAGCAGGTACTGTATTCTTTTCACGGATATTCAGAGGTGAGGGGATTTTGGATGAACCAATATCCGGAAAAGGGCTGTTTTACATATGAGCTTATCATACCAGAAGATGAGGTACTGACGCATGAAGGCGGCGGAGTCCTTGAAAAGGAACACGAGAAAATTCTGATGGAGTTGGCAAAACGAATATGGGAATTTTCTTATATTCGTTCGATTCAGACAGGCCTGGAAGGCGATGATGCGTCGGCAGGTCCTGCAGAAATGAAACAGGGAAAAGCACCAAAAATGCATCCGTTTGCAATTTTGGACGAAAAATATATGATGAAAGAGATTAAAGGACTTATGATTCGACCCTTGAATGGGAAACGTAAGGGATGGCTTTATTACAGACAACCTTAAAAGAGAGAGGAAGTATGAACTGCTTTGGTACCCACGGTCCTATGAGAAATGTCTGGAATCAGGTAATATACTGATGGCGCAAATACAAAAAACGACTCTGACTGAATCTGCGCTGTTATAGGCAGAGGGCGATGAAATAATGATTCAGATATAAAAAAGAGCTTTGGCTATTGAAATGTCAACATAATACCTAGAAGAGAAGTAGGTATATAATAGTAGGGGTGGATAAGAGTGAAACGTTTTTTTGCAATGTTTATTGATGTAACCATATTAGTAGTTTTTTTCTACTTTTACACAATCCCTTTCACCATTCCATCAAATGGATTTGGTCTCTATTTTTTCCAATTTTCCTGGGTGCTCTTGTATTTAGCGTATAATTTTACAGCAGATTATTTTTACAATGGAATTAGTATAGGGAAAAAATGCAGGTTTAAAAGAGGAGAACTATAAGCCGGAAAAAAGAATGCTTTATTGTATTACACATGGCTTGTTTAGACTGATTTTTTTTATAATATTGCCAATTACGATAATTTACTATATCATAAGCAAAGGTAAAATCCCATATGATAAATTGTATGAAAAATAGTCCAAAAATGAAATTTTAAATTGAAAAATAGTATTATAAAAGTTTAACTGATTTTCGTGAATTATTATATAGTGATAATTTATAAATGAATACTTATGAGGGAGTATCGGCTAATTGATAATTTGTGATACTCCTTCTTGCATATTTAGATTCTTTGAGGTAAAAAGTACATAGAAAAATACATAGAAAAAGTACAAAACCGAGAGGTCCTATTAAAGTACGGCAAAAATCCGGCATCCTGCTCTGAAAACAGAGAAGACGCCGGATTTTTGGCTGTAACGAGCAGAAGTGCCGCTCAATTATCTGGTATTAATGATTTTGCGGCACTCCCCTTACCATCCGGCTGTTTACAGCCCAAGGTAAGGATGGATTATTTCTTATTCTGCCGCTTTTTCCATACTGCAGCTGCGGCTGCAGCGGCGATTACAACTACTGCCACAGGAACTACAGGGAAGCTGTTTTCAGGCTGTGCAGCCGGAGCGGTGCTGTCCGCGGCCTCTGCGCTTTCTGTCTCTTCGCTGCTTTGGGATTCTGTGGTTTCGCCTCTTTCCTCATCAACCGGATCGCAGCTTCCGTCTGACAGGAAGGTTAAAACCGGCTGCTCCCGGAATTCATCTACGGTAATTCCGAATCCGGAATAATTGTCTACATAGATTTCCTGCTGTGTATCTGCCAGCCGGACTCCGTGAGCCCCGTCTGAAAGAGTAATCTGCAGGATTCCGTTTTCATCTGTGATGCCGTTCTGCCGCTGACCTCCATCTACCCGGTATGACAGCTCCTGGCCGGCCAGCGGTTCTCCGGACTGGTCTGCAATCAGGATAGAAGCGGTATAGTCCTTTGGCTCATACCCGTCGCCTCTCATCTGAATTCTGTTTCCGGTTCCTGCATATCCCTGCAGCACTCCGTCCTTCATACAGCTTTCCAGATAGGTCTGTACGGTTTCAAGCTCTCCCCCGGCCTCTCCGTATTTGGGAAGGTCTGCCAGCATGGTATAGTCGTTTCCGCCGCTCATAATGTAATTGTTGCTGGCCATCATGATCTCTGTAGTGGTATCTTCCCGATCCAGCGGCTCTGTCTGCCCGTCCAGCGTGATGGAAACTACCTTCTGTCCCTCTTCCCCATCCGGATTAAAGACTGTCGTGAAGCCGGAGATCTGGAGAAAGCCGCCGGAATTCGTCTGCTGAAGAAGCATTCCGTTTTCCTTATCCTGTCCGTCCAGAGCCGTACCGGAAACCTCCATCACCTCGTAGAGGATCGCAGGTGTGACCTTTTTAAGGTAAATGGTATTGGAAAACGGGAAGGCTGAAATCAGATCGCCCATGGTAATGTCTCCGTTGGGGGACATGGCGCGGATGCCGCCGCCGTTTTCCACTGCAATCACCGGCAGATCAGTATCTGTTCCCAGGGTCTGCAGATAGGTTTCTGCAGCGCTGCGGAAAGCATCTGCCGTAAAGTCACCGTAATTTGTTTCAACCAGACGGGTCAGCGCAACCATACCAACCTGTCCGGCCCAGAGTGTGGTTTCTGTGGTGCCTACCGTTTCTCCGAGAAGATCGGACTGGGAGGACTCGATTTGCTTAAGCCGCTCAGCGACCGCAGCATCAGGGACGATGTCTGCCAAATCAGCGGGTCCCAACAGTTCTTCTGAAGCAGATACTTCATCGCCGCGGACTTCCAGGGTCAGCTTTCCGATACCTGCCATTCCGGAGCCGGTCTGGACGATCAGGATGCCGTTTGTCTCTTCATTTTCTACTGTATGGCTGTGTCCGTCAATGATTATGTCAATTTTATCCTGGTACTCCCCGGTCATCGCGTCTGCCAAATCTGCGCTGGTACAGGAGGCGTCCATATTTCCCATATGACACATGGCGACGATCACGTCTGCCCCCTCCTCTTCCAGATGATTGATCTCTGTTTTCGCAGTCTCTATCTCATCCCTGAATTCCAGATCCTTGATTCCAGCCGGGTTGGTGGAGCTGGCGGTATCTGCCGTAGTCAGACCGAAAAAGCCAATCCGAACCCCATTCTGTTCAAGAACTGCATGGCAGCCGCTACTGTCCTCCTGCACATCCTTAAGAAGGGGACTGCCATTTCGGTATATATTGGCTGCCAGGACAGGAAAATCCGCCTTCTGCGCATTGGACAGAAAGGTTTCTGTTCCAAAGTCAAATTCATGGTTTCCCGGTGCCATCAGATCGTAGCCGGCCAGGTTCATGAGTTCTATTACATCTGCTCCTTTTGTCAGGGAGGCCAGAGGGAGTCCCTGAGTTGCATCGCCGGCGTCTACCAGAATAGAATTCGGGGTACTTTCCTTCAGCCCTGCCGCCAGAGCAATGCCAACAATCTCTTCCCCGTCACCGCTGAGATAGCCGTGGGTATCATTTGTGTGATAGATAATCACCTCCTGCACAGCATCGCCGTCCTCCTGGTTTCCTGCAGTCTGTGCGGAAACGGTCATGGAAAGCGGCATACACAGTATCAAAGCGGCAGATAAAAACTTTTTCATCATCATTTTAGCCTCCTGTTATCTTCCTTTAAAATATAGTACGTCTGCCTGTTTCAGATCTTTTACTGCTCAATGGGTATTTTATCGGACGGTTGGGATTCTGTCAATTGAAAGCACCTGAGGCTTTAACTGCTGTACAGAAGGGCATCGGGATTGCCTCAGGACACTGATTTCTGTGCAGAGGTCAGAGCAGGGCAGAAAGAAGCCGGCTGGGCTCTTCAGGCGGCAGGAGATAGATTATCCCTTATGCAGTTGTGATATAATTGCATGCTTATAGATTGTATAAATTTCTGTTGCAGTGCAGAAGATATTTTTGTATACTGTTTTTTGGCTCAAATGAAATACAGAAAGATAACGAGAAAGGTGATTCAGAAATGAAGCAAAATGAAAGAAGCGCTGTCCTCTCCAAAGCTGCAGGGGCAGGCGTGATGATAATTCTGTCTGGTCTGCTGGCAGCCGGTTCCGGGCCGCTCTACAAGGCAGTTGCCGGAAGGAACAGGGAAGTGTCCGAAACCCCGGTTTACTATGCAGGTACGTATGAGGGGACAAGCCGGGGCTATGGAGGCCCTGTGACAGTCAGACTGACCGTTTCAGACTACGCCATTGAGGATGTCCGTATCTCAGCGCCGGAAGAGACGCCAGAAATCGGAAAGGCCGTTGCGGTTCAGCTCTCAAACGAGATGTGGAGAGCTAACTCTTTCAGCGTGGACAGTGTATCCGGAGCCACGATGACCAGCAACGCAGTCAAGAAAGCAGTCGGACAGTGTCTGGAGCAGGCAGCCAGAGAGGGGACAGAGGCAGCGAAGCTGTTTGAGGCAGAATTCAGGAGCGAGAAGGAGGCCAGGGGCCTTCCGGAGCTGTCAGAAATTCTTCCGTCTGTGCCGGATGGAGATTACATCTACCGGGATACCGCAGATGACGGCTCCGGCCACTTTAATGAGATCCGGGTGACAGTTGAAAAGGGCACGCTCACGGCTCTCTCCTGGGACGCAGTGGCAATGGACGGAAGCGGAAAACGGGAACAGTCCCTGAGGGGCCAGTATGTGATGACAGAAAACGGCCCCCTCTGGCACGAGCAGGCAGACACCCTGGCTCAGTATGTTGTTGAAAACCAGTCCACGGAAGGGGTTGTGGAAGGCGCAGGGGTCACAGACGCCCTGGCATCTGTGAGCATCTACCCGGGCGGTTTTGTGGACGCTGTGAAAAAATGTCTGATGGCCGCCTCCGGAGATCTGTCCTTTGCCTCTCTGGAAGAGCTGCTTGCAGGGGCAGAGGATGGAACATACAGCTATACAAGCCCGAAAAAGGATGACAGCGGGATGAGTGACCGCATTGACCTGACCGTGAAGGACCATGCCATCGCGGCCCTGGTCTGGGATTCAGTGGGGGAGGATGGAACCGGAAAACGCCAGCTTTCCATGGACGGTCAGTACCAAATGACGGAGGATGGCCCCCTCTGGTACGAGCAGGCGGACACCCTGGCCAAATACGTGCTGGAGAATCAGTCCGTAGAGGGGCTGTCCGACAGCGAGGGCTATGCAACGGATGCAGTCAGCTCAGTGAGCATCAATATTTCTGGTTTTATCAATGCGCTGAAAGGCTGTCTGAGTCAGGGAAACAGGGTAAGCTAAGCGGGCCGGAAGCTGATTTTACAGCCCTGTAAATTTTCGGAAACAGGGAAAGGCTGGAAGAAAAAGCAGCAGAGAAAAAAGCAGGAAATAAAGTTAAACAGGGAAAGAATAACAGAAACTATAATAATAAAAAAACTGTGAAAAACAGCCGACTAAAACAGAGGAGGAGCATATCAAAGAGGATTGCCTTCTGTTTCAGGCGGCTGTTTTCTGTTCAGAGGTATCAAGCCAGTGAATCATTGGCGGATAATCTCCGCATATCCTTTCAGATAGTCGACCTTTCTTCCGTCCTGTATTTCACTCATGAGAAAATTAGCCAGAATAATGCCGGTTTTTCCAAGACTTCGGATAGGGATGAGTTTTTCCAGCAGATTGCTGGCATAGCCCTCATCTGGAAGCTCCTCAATCAAAAAGGCGGCGTACTCGCGGTCCTCTGTCTTTTTCCAGATCAGTTCTCCCTGGCAGGGCAGTCCATCGGCAATCATACCGCGAACTTCCCTGTCTGGATACTCCGTGTCGATCAGGCGCACATAGAGAGAGGGATTCTGGGTATAGCGAACCAGCTTGTCCCGATCGCTGTACTGAAAACGTGTCACAGAGGAAAATGGAATACGTTCCATGGAAAAATCCACTTTTTTCAGAAACTCGATTTCCCCTATGTGCTTCTGTTTCAGCTCCACCGCCCGCTGCATGGATTCAAGGCTCTGCATCTGCTTTTCCAGCTGTTCCCCCACGCCTGTCAGTACCTTGCTGTAATCCTCCAGGCTGAAATGGCTGAAATGCTCCATCTCACGCACAGGAATGCCGATTTTTCGGTAAAAGGCGATCTCTGCAATGTTCAGCAGATCCGCAATGGTATATTTTCTGTAGTTGTTCAATTCCTGGTAAACGGAAAAGATGCCGGCATCCTGCCAGTACCTGAGTGTATGCTCCGGTATGTCTAACAGACGGGACACCTCTCCGATAGATAAGTATTTTTCCATAGTATTGTCTCGGTTCCTTTCAGACAGCGCAGATGCGCAGGTATAATGACAGCTTCCTCGCTATTATACCATATCCTCCGGATATGGCAGCCTCCGGCGGAATTTAGCGCCCGGCTTTCAGCAGTAAATGCTGAAACCGGTATGCGCAGGTATAATAACCGCTCTGCGGTCATTATACCATATCCGCCAACGGATTACACAGGGGTTTTGTGAATTCCTGTGCTGCGGCTGCAGATGGCTATTGACTCTCAAGTTACTTGAAGCTTTATAATTCAAATAAATGAAACATCTGAATATGAACAGAGGAGGAATGAAGGTATGAGCGGAGCTGCCAAGAAGAAAAAATGGTTTGAGAATGTCAAGATGCCGCATACGTATGTCATCCTGATCACGATTCTTGTGATTATGACGATTCTCACCCATATTATCCCGGCCGGACAGTATCAGAGGGTGGAGGATCCGGTCAGCGGGACAACGGTTGTGGTGCCGGACAGCTTTGAGTTTGTGGACATTGAGGCGCCGGGCTTTTTTGACATTTTCCTGGCCCTGCAGAGAGGGTATGTGGATGCGGCGGATATTATGTTTCTGATTATCTTTGCCTACGGATTTGTGTATATGCTGGTGAAGAACGGAACCATGGACGCCGCCCTGGGAACCCTGGTCAGGCTGGTGGGGAAAAAGATACAGCTGATGATTCCGATTACCATGATTGTGCTGGGACTTTTAAGCTCTACCATGGGAATTTTCGAGGAGGTTTACGGTCTGTTTCCCGTCTTTGTGGGGATTGCGGTAGCTCTGGGGTATGATATGGTGGTGGGAGGCGCGATTGTCTACCTGGGCGTGGCTATCGGGTATGCGTCGGGAACCTTTAATCCCTATACGGTCGGAATTGCCCAGGATGTGGCAGGAGTGCCCCTCTATTCGGGACTTGGCCTAAGGATCGCCGTCCTGATTGCCTTTGAGCTGCTGGCGATTCTTTATATCATGCATTACGCCCGCAAAGTAAAGGCCGATCCGACGAAATCTGTTATGTACGGGGTGGAAACAGACTTTGCTCAGAGAAAGAGTCTGGAGGAGCTGACGGGTGCAAGGATGAATACAAGGCAGAAGCTGTGCCTGCTCCTCTTTCTGGGGACGCTGTGCGGACTTCTCTATGGAATCACCCAGGCTGGCTGGGGCATCAACGAGATTGCAGCCATGTTTCTGATGATGATGATCTTCGTGGGAATTGTCAGCGGGTATTCAGCTACGGAAATCTGCAAGACTTTTATTGAGTCTACGAAGTCTATGGTATCCTCCATGCTGATTGTGGGATTTACCAGAGGGATCCTTCTGATTATGAAGGATGGCATGATTTCAGACACCATCGTCTACTACCTGGTCAATCTGCTTTCCGGTGCCAGCAAATATGTTTCTGCCTACGGAATGCTGATCCTGCAGAATATTATTAAATTTTTCATCACAGGCTCCTCCAGCCAGGCCACGATCACCATGCCGATCATGGCGCCGACGGCTGAGCTGATCGGGCTCAGCAAGCAGATAGCAGTCCTGGCTTACCAGTTTGGAAACGGCTTTGCAGAAATGTTCTGGCCGACCTCCTGCGCTCTGGGCTGCGGTCTGATGGGCGTACCCATTAACAAGTGGTATAAATTTGTCACGCCGCTGTTTGGGCTGGTGCTGGTGCTGGAGTTTGTGTTTATGACAATCGCAGTTGCCATTGGATACTGTTAAGAGGAGGCAAAAAGAATGGTTATTAAAAACGGACAGGTTCTGCTGTTTGAGGAGGGCGGATTTTTAAACAGGGACATCCGCATCAGAGACGGGAAAATAACAGAGGTTGCAGAGCAGATTATCCCGGATGAGGGGGAGGAAATGGTGGAGGCATCAGGAAAATATGTAACTCCCGGCCTGATAGACGCTCACAGCCATATCTGCATCAGTGAGGAGGGAATGGGAGCTGTGGGCGACGACTGCAATGACTACAGCGACGCCGTGATGCCCTACCTTGACACGCTGGATGCCATCAATCCCTTTGACCTGGCGGTAAAATCAGCGGTGAAGGCAGGTGTGACCTCAGTCTGTGTCTGTCCGGGAAGTGACAGCGTCATCGGAGGAATGTGCAGCGTTATAAGCCTCTCCGGCACGGTGGCTGACCAGATGCTGCTGATGGGGAAGGCCGCAGTCAAATGCAGCTTTGGGGAGAATCCGAAAAATGCGGGATACGGTTTTAAGTCACGGATGGGAAATGCCTGGCTTCTCAGGAAATGTATTGAAGACGCCTTGGAATACCGCCGCAGAAAGGAGGAGTCAATAAAAGCCGGTTCCCATTTCAGAACAGATATAGGAATGGAACATATGCTGCCTCTGCTTGAGAGAAAGATTCCTCTCCATGCCCATGCACACCGGGCAGATGACATCTGTACGGCAGTCAGGATTGCCAGGGAATACGATCTGAAGCTGGTGATTGTACACTGCACAGACGGAGTTTCTGTGTTAGACTATCTGAAGCAGTTTGACTATCCGGTTATTCTGGGGCCAACCATCAATCCCAGGTCCAAGCTGGAGTGTATGGCGAAGGGGTTTGAGACAGCCGGGATTATGAGCCGGGCCGGGTTTAAGGTCTGCATAACAGCAGATCACGATGTGACTCCTGTCTATTATCTTCCAGTCTATGCAGCCCAGGCCGTGCGAGCCGGTATGGACGAGACAGAGGGACTTAAGGCCATCACGAAAAATCCGGCGGAGGTTCTGGGAATCGGGGAGAGAAAGGGCGAAATAAAGCCTGGAAAGGATGCAGATCTGGTTATCTGGTCCGGAAGGCCCTTTGCATTTGATACAAAGGCCGAATCTGTCTTTATTATGGGAAAAAGAGCTGCAGGGAGCGAAGAAAGATAAAAGGCATACAGGGAGCGTGCCCCTGGACAGGGTGAGACTGTCCGGGGACACGCTTTGCGGCCGTTGTAAAAAGGAGAGAGGGCAGCTCAAAGACAAAAGAAGGAAATGGGGGAACGGACGCATATGGGTTCGATGAAAACAAGGCTTCAGAATATCAGGATGCCTCACACTTATGTTATTTTGACAATGATCCTTCTTGTGGTGGTGGGACTTACCTATATCATTCCGGCGGGTGAGTATACGAGGATACTCGATCCGGCAAGCGCAAGAGAGATTGTGGAGGCCGGATCCTTTCACTATGTGGAGGGAAAGCGGCCGGGACTGTTTGGGATTTTCCTGGCCCTGCAGAGAGGGTATGTGGATGCAGCGGATATACTGTTTCTGATTATCTTTGCCTACGGCTATGTATACATGCTGATTGACAATGGGACATTAAATGCCCTGATCAATGGTCTGATTCGGATGCTGGGGAGGAGAACCTTTTTAATTATTCCTGTGGGAATGACGGCATTTGGGGTGCTCGGCTCCACCATGGGGATATTTGAGGAGGTTTACGGACTGGTTCCCGTGTTTGCCGGGATTGCGGTGGCTCTGGGATACGACGTGATTGTGGGAGGCGCCATCGTGTTTGTGGGGGTGGCCACAGGCTTTGCGGCAGCCACTCTGAATCCTTTTTCTGTGGGAATTGCCCAGAGCATTGCCGGGGTTCCGATGTTCTCCGGGCTTTTGTTCCACGCAGCAGTCTTTGTGGTGTTTCAGACTGCAGCTATCTTATACGTTATGTGGTATGCAGACAGAATTAAGAAAAATCCCGAAAAATCGGTGCTCTGGGGGGAGAAGACAGATATCCTTCCTGCCTATGAGCGGAGGGAAGAGCCCATGACGGTGCGGCAGTGGATTTGTATTCTCATGTTTCTGGGCGCGCTTGGAATGCTGCTCTATGGAACTACACAGCTTGACTGGGGGATCAATGAGATTGCAGCCATGTTCCTGATGATGATGATTTTTACGGGAATCGTCGGGGGATATGGGGCTACGAGGATCTGCAGAACCTTTATCGAATCCACCAAGGGAATGATTTCCTCCGTGCTGGTGGTGGGATTTACCAGAGGCATCCTGCTGGTCATGCAGGATGCCAGGATTGCAGATACGGTAGTCTTCTATCTGTCACAGCTTCTGAGCGGACAGAGCCGGGTGGTTTCCTCGGTAGGGATGCTGATGATTCAGAATGTTATCAATTTTTTTATTACCGGTTCCTCCAGCCAGGCTGCAATCACGATGCCTATTATGGCTCCGGTGGCCGATCTGGTGGGAGTCAGCCGTCAGACGGCTGTTCTGGCATACATGTTCGGAGACGGATTTTCCGACATGTTCTGGCCAACGGCCTGTGCCCTGGAATGCGGACTGATGGGAATTCCGATCAGTAAGTGGTATAAATTTATGACCCCTCTGTTTGGGGGCATGATAGTGCTGCAGGTGCTGTTTATTATAATATCTGTGTATGTATTCGTCTGAGCATTCTGAAAAATCAGGACTGTTTAGCCGACAGGATATGTACGGCCGTACTCCTGCAGTATCTCAAGGCTCAGCCTGTAGGAAGCCTGTTCTCCTTTTTTGAGGATGCGAAGGTGATTCTTGTGAAGGAACTCGTCATCCTCGTCTGAGCAGGCAGAGGAGCCGTTCCAGGGCTCGATGCAGATATATTCAGCTTCCGGCACCGGCTTGGTCCAGAATGCTACGGTGGCAAAATCCTCAAAGTGAGCATGGATGCCGCGGCCTGATCGCGGATTTATGATGGACACCTCGTGGCTGTCAGGCCGGTCAAACCAGAGTGCATCCTCAGAAAACAGGGAATGACTCAGGGAAATATCTGTCCCACTTCCGGGGAAGGGGTGCTCGGAGTTTTTGTCAAACTGGAGCTTTTCAAGGTCATAAGCTCTGTATCCACGAAGCTGGGGCCTTCCAAAGCGGATGACATAGTCATCAAAGGACTCGCCTGCAAAGAGCGGACATCGGATGGCAGGGTGAAGTCCGTAGCAGAAGGGAAGTTCCCGGTCTGCCGGATTTCTGATTTCAGTGAAAAAGGTGAGAGTCTTTCCGTCCAGGGAGTAGGTGATGGAAAACTCGAAGGCAAAGGGAAACGAGTCCACCGGGAAGTCTGAATCAGACATGCCCAGCGTGACGGAGGATTCTGTGCGGTTTAAAAGATGAAACTGAGTATTTCTCGTAAAGCCATGCTTGGGCATCTCCCATACCTTTCCCCCGATAATCGTTTTTCCGTCTCTGAGGTTTCCGATAATGGGGAAGAGGAGAGGGGAGCAGCTGGACCAGACCTTAGGATTTCGCTGCCAGATATATTCTGTGCCCTGCTCGTCCATAAAAGAGATGAGCTGTGCCCCCAGACTGTCCACCCGGGCAGAGATACCATTGTTGGTGATTTCATAGATCATAAAAGAAAACCTCCTTGCTTGTCTTAGGATCTTCTGATTCATTCCTCCAGGAAAAAGCTGTCCTGGGAGGAAAGAACAGGTTCTGGTTCCAGTATAATTGGTTTTTACAGAAGAATCAAGAAACATCAGATACTTTGCGAAACAGAGGAGTTCTGGTATACTGATAGACAGGGAAAAAATACAAATCAGGAAGAGCAGTTAAGAGACCGGAAAACTTTACAGAAGGTCTTCAACTGCGGACAAGGGAGGTACAGACAGATGAAGCAGTCTGAGAGATGGATGGAGGAAGGAAAAACCGGAAAAACCGGAAATACCGCAAAGCAGCCGGGGATTACAGACAGTCACGCGCACCTGTGTTCGAGACAGCTTTTTCCCAGATGGGAGGAAGTGGTGAGGGAGGCCAGAAAAGCCGGAATTGAGAAGATCCTCATTGTCTGCACCGAGGTGGAGGAGGCCAGAAAGGCCATCAGAATGGCAGAAGGAGATCCCATGTTTGATGTGGCAGCAGCCTTTTATCCAAATGATATCCTGAAGGTGACAGACAGAGACTGGGAAGAGATGGAACAGCTTATACGAAGCCCTCAGATCAAAGTGGTGGGGGAGATAGGAATGGATTATTACCCCTATGAGAATCCCGTCCCGAAGGAGATGCAGAAGCAGGCCTTCATTCGCCAGATGCGCCTGGCCAATGAGCTGGGAAAGCCGGTTTCCATTCATATGCGGCTGGCTACGGAGGACACCCGAAGCTATATGAAAGAATATCTGCGTGTTCCGGGAATCATGCACTGCTACAGCGGAGGATACCGGGCTATGGGAGATTTCCTGGATATGGGAATGTACATTTCTTTTTCGGGAAATATTACCTTTGAGCTGGAGGATGAGGAAACACAGAGAGCGGTGAGAGAGGTTCCCATGGACAGGATTCTGATAGAAACAGATGCTCCTTCTCTGACGCCGGCTCCTGTTCAGGACAGAGAGAATGAGCCGAAATATATCACACATGTGATCGACCATATCTGCCGCCTGAGAGGAATCGAACGGGAAACGCTGATCCGTGCTTCTTCAGAAAACTATAAAAGACTCATAGAAAAGGGGAGATAACAGATGAATCCAATGGATATGATGAAATTTGCCGGAATGTGGGCCGGCTTTCGGGATAGACATCCAAAGATACCGATGTTTTTTAAGAAGGCCTCGGAAACGGGAGCCTTCTGCGCAGGAACCGTTCTGGAGCTTACCATCAAAACCTCTGAGGGAAAAGAAATGACAGCAAATATGAAGATACTTCCAGAGGATGTGGACCTTCTGAAGCAGATCGCGGGTATGAAAGGAAAATAAAAGGAAGACAGAAAGATAAAAAAGAATAAAACAAGACAGAAGGAAGGCAGTCAGCCGCTTCGGTTATGAAAAGACCGGGCGGCTGATTTTTTATGCTAATTTTTTGATTTTTTCTGTGTATTTTTGAAAAAGGTATAAAAGAAAGCTAATTATTGAAATATATCCAATAATTGATATGGTATAGTAATTTGGAAAAAATTTCAAGAAACGGAGAAAATTGCAATGAAAAAAATGAAAATGACAGAAGCTAAAATGGAAGCCTACCGCATTTATCTGATGGAATCAGAAAAAAGTCCGTCAACCATTGAAAAATATCTGAGAGATATCCGTAATTTTTATCAGTTTTTGCCAGAAGAAAAAATCATTGACCGGGAAGCAGTGCTCCTTTACAAGCGGCAGCTGATTCCAAAGTACCAGATAAGCAGCGCCAATTCCATGATTATTGCAGTCAACGGCTTTTTAAGCTTTATGGGGCTGGAAGAGCTGAGAGTAAAGGTATTCAAATTTCAGCGGGCCATGGTCAGTGATCCGGAGAGAGAGATCCAGCGGGAGGAGTATATTCGGCTGGTGGAAGAGGCAGAGCGGATGGGAAAAAGCAGGCTGAGCCTAATCCTCCAGACGCTGGGAGCCACCGGAATCCGCATCAGCGAGCTGGTCTGCATTACCAGAGAAGCAGTCAGTTCAGGGCGGGCAGCTGTAAACTTAAAGGGAAA
Source organism: Clostridium sp. AM29-11AC (assembly GCF_003480545.1). NCBI lineage: Bacteria > Bacillati > Bacillota > Clostridia > Eubacteriales > Clostridiaceae > Clostridium > Clostridium sp. AM29-11AC. Next base: position 112,709 of record NZ_QUJI01000005.1, on the reverse strand, counting down.
GACGAGAGTAGTTATTCTTCCAAAAAGGCTGAGGGAGAAAATGGAAATATACTGCAGGGAAAATCAGATTTATTCAGGACCTGTTTTTGTCACAAGAGGAGGAAAGCCTGTTGACAGGAGCAATATCTGGTCAGAGATGAAAATCCTCTGCAAAACAGCAGGGATTAACGAAAAGAAAATATTTCCCCACAACCTCCGCCATCTGTTTGCAAGAATTTACTATAAAAATAATCACGATATTGTCTATCTGGCAGACATTCTGGGACACAGCAGTGTGGAAACCACAAGAATCTATACAAGTATCAGCGGATTTGAACATGAAAAAGTTCTTGAAGATATGGAGCTGATTATCTAA
>NZ_QUJI01000005.1:0-112344 GCF_003480545.1 Clostridium sp. AM29-11AC | reverse complement strand
TGAAAAAGTTCTTGAAGATATGGAGCTGATTATCTAAAAAATTGTCAGATGAAGAAAAAGTCGAGAAAATACAGCAAAATATGACAAAATAAGAATTATGTTGTTAATTAGAAGTCAGATTGCAGCTTCAAAAGTTGATTTGCTAAACGGTTAATACACAAAACGAACATTTTGTTTTCCAGGAGTCATTTTTCCCTGCTCAAAACAATTGACTTACCTAGTTTTCGTGCTATAATTATAGAAAATAATGCTAAATTATCTGAAATGTAACTATCATTATTACTACATTATTCTTATTATGTGGTAAAAAGTGGAAGATGGCGGACTGAAAGGAAGAAGAGAGAGGTAAAAGCGAAACTTGCAGATGTGCATGCTCATACTATTTCAGATGTCAATGATGGTGATGAAAGTCTGGAGGAAGCCATACAGATGCTTCAGATGATATATAACCAGGGGCTCCGTCGTATCATCGCCTCCACTACCTCGGGGATAGCATACAGTGCAGCTCAGAGAGCTGGCACAGGAACTTCAAAAAGAGTCAGAGAAAATAGACTCCAATTTTAAAACATATTTAGGGCAGTAGCTTATGGATTCAGAGGAGCTTCTGGAAGAACTGAAAGAAGGAAGGGACTTTACCATGGGCGGGAGCAGATACATACTAATAGAATTTCAGCCTGGAGCTTCCGCCAGCCATATGTGCCGGCGCCTCAGACAGCCGAAGATGACAGGATATCCTCCTGCCATAGCCAATATGAAGCGGTATCTGATTCAGTTGGGGAAGTTTACACAGATGAATTTCTTCAGCCTTCAGGAAAATCCCCTTCATAAAAATATCAGGTGGTGCTGGAAGATGGTTTTAGATGGAAACGTGTATCTGCTGAGAAGTGATATGTACCATATCAATCAGAGAAAACTAGATATAAAGAAAGCATTCAGCTGGCTGAGCCCAAACTGTACACGGAGCAGGCTGTACTGGATAGTCTGGAAAATCTGGCTTATATCATTAAGAAAAAGAAGGATGGGCAGGTAGAGGGATGATAAATGCTGCAGTACACAGAAGTAATTTTCCAGACAATTCTCGTTGTCCTCTTTCACAGAGGTGCAAAATGACAGCCATACCCCAGCTCAGATAGCTGAAACGCGTATCCGAAGACGCCTGCACAGTGAAAGACCAGCGTAAGACCGGCGCAAAAACAAGACGGGATCTTCTGGGGGAAAGGAAGGAGAGCTATGAATCGACAGGAGTATGACCGGGCGGCCAAATTCTGGATAAGCCGCGAATCAGAAATAAAACAAATGGAGCCGAAACAGCTCCTATCAAAAATAGAAGAATTTCTTACATCCCACAACACCTGTGCTCTGGCAACAGGATGCGGAAATTTCGTGCGGTGCACCCCGTTAGAATACGAATACTTCAGAGGCCGTCTGTGGATTATCACAGAGGGTGGCCTGAAATTCGCGGCGCTGAGAGATAATGATCGGGTCAGTGTGGCGGTTTACGAGCCATACACAGATTTTGATTCAGTGAAAGGGATTCAGATAACCGGAACTGCTCAGGTGGCAGAGCCGGGAAATGGGGAATTTGAAGAATATCGGGCGCACAGGAGTGAAGAAGGAGGTTCGGTAGCCGCTCTGCCGCAGGGACTCTATCTTCTGGTAATCCATCCCGAGCGGATAGAGGGCGTGTTTGGAGAGTTTCTGGAGATGGGGTATTCGGCCAGACAGAAACTTACTTTGAGAGAACCTATGGCGAACTCTGCCTCTGACGGCTCGCAGCCGGTCAATTTCGCCTCGGCGCCGGACTGACAGCGTTCATATCTTCCTGCTTTTTTGGGTGAGATTATCATCGCTGGTTTATTCAGAAGCAGCTGGCCTCTGACAGGGAACGGTCTGTTTTTTCAGAATTATCATCTGCCTTCACCCTCAAAAACGCCTTGCACCTGCAGGCGTTTTATATTATAATCATCAGACGTGAATCGTGAAACCCTATGAAAAGAAAGGCAGATATATACCAATGACAGAAGCAGTAAAACACACGAGAGAGGGAAATCCTCTGGGCTATGAGCGGCTGCCCAGGCTCCTTAAAAGCTATGCAGTACCCAGCGTGATCGCCATGCTGGTCAGCTCACTTTACAACATTGTAGACCAGATTTTTATCGGACAGGGTGTCGGCTATCTGGGAAATGCAGCCACCAATGTGGCCTATCCCCTGACCACCATTTGTCTGTCGATTGCTCTTTTAATCGGAATTGGAAGCGCATCCCGTTTTTCCCTGGAGCTGGGGGCGGGGAGAAAGGAAAGCGCCGCCCAGGCAGTGGGAACGGCCGTCTGCATGATGGTGCTGTTTGGCGTCATCTACGTGGTGCTGATCGAATTATTCCTCCATCCCCTTCTCACCGTATTCGGAGCCACCAAGGATGTCATGCCCTACGCAGAGAGCTATACCAGAATCACTGCAGTGGGAATGCCTCTCCTGATTCTGACAAACGGTATAAGCAACCTGGCCAGGGCGGACGGAAGCCCCAAGTATTCCATGACCTGCATGCTGGTGGGAGCAGTGATCAACACCATTTTGGACCCGATTTTCATTTTTGTGCTGCACCAGGGGGTAGCGGGAGCCGCTCTCGCCACGGTGATTGGACAGGTATTCTCCTGCCTGATGGCTCTGAATTATCTGAGACGCTTCAGCCATGTGGAGCTTCGGCGCAGCCATTTCAGGCTCAGGCTTCCCGTGTGCCTGAAAATTGCTTCCCTGGGAATGAGCAACAGCTTAAACCAGCTTGCCATCACCTTTGTCCAGATTGTGCTGAACAACTCTCTGACCTATTATGGGGCCCATTCCGTTTACGGAAGTGAGATTCCCCTCGCCAGCTGCGGAATTGTCATGAAAACCAATGCCATTTTGCTGGCTGTCATCATCGGGATTTCCCAGGGCTCCCAGCCGATTATCGGATTTAACTACGGGGCCAGACAGTATGAGAGGGTGCTCGGGATTTACCGCCTTGCCATCACCTGCAACCTGATTATTTCCGGTATCGGATTTCTGCTGTTCCAGCTATTCCCAAGACAGATTATCGCTCTCTTTGGAACGGGAGATGCCCTCTACTTTAAGTTTGCCATCAAATTTTTAAGAATTTTCCTTTTTATGGTTATCATAAATGGGGTTCAGCTGATTTCGGCCAACTTTTTTGCAGCCATCGGAAAGCCGGTGAAGGGGGTTGTGTTATCCCTTACCCGCCAGGTATTCTTCCTGGTGCCCCTGATTCTGATTCTTCCTCTGGTCTGGGGCATTGAGGGAATTATGTTTGCAGGCCCGATAGCCGACTTTGCCGCCTTTATCACTACCATGATTCTCATTCGGAGAGAGATGGGACATATTAGGGCAGCTCAGGCAGAGATTGAGGCAGCTTAAGAGCGACGCTGGGAGCAAAAAAGCTCCGGCTCCCGCCTTTTACGGCAGGAACCGGAGCTTTTTTTACATAACAGGAAACTTCGTTCCCTGTTATATAAAAACGCTTCGCGGGGATCGCACTGGGTTGGAGAGGAATACGGCTGCTTTGCAGCCCCGCCGCAGGCGGAGAATCCTGCGAGGCAGGATTCTTTGTACCATTAGAACAAACTTTCCAGCCTGTGTTCTGTCCGCCTATGCCAGATGAAAGATCTGGATCAGCATCAGCCAGGCCATTCCATAGTAGGTGACAACGGCAACCAGATCGTTGACCGTTGTGATAAGGGGGCCGGAGGCTACCGCCGGATCCACCTTGATTTTGTGGAAAAACAGCGGGATTACCGTGCCGGCGAAGCTGGAAATTGCCATGGCGAGAACCAGGGAGACTCCCACACAGGCAGAAACAGAGAAGCCGTAAAGCAGGGATTTGTCCTTAAAGATACATACGTAGATGCCGATAAAGACAAAAGCCACGATGCCCAGCAGCCCGCCGTTGGCGATTCCGATCTTTACCTCCTTCCACACAAGAGCAAGCCTCTTTTTGAAGGTGATGTCATCATCCATGAGAACACGGATGGTTACAGCCAGGGACTGGGTTCCCACATTGCCTGCCATATCCAGGATCAGCGACTGGAAGCAGATGAGAATGGCAATCTTGGCCACAATCCCCTCAAACATGCCAACCACACTGGAAACAAACATTCCCAGGAAGAGCAGGGCCACCAGCCATGGAAGGCGCTTCTTCATGCTGGTGAGCAGGGTCTCCTTCATATCCTCGCTGTCGCCGTCGCCCTCAGCAATACCGGCCAGCTTGTTGTAAACCTCCTTGGATTCAGCCTCCATGTAGTCTACAATATCCTGAACGGTGATGACGCCCACCAGGTGATCCTCAGAATTGAGAACAGGGAGAGAGTCCTCCTCATAGTCCCGGATCCAGTCCATACATTCTTCCAGATCGTCATGGTCGTGGACAAAGGGGTAGGAGTTGACAATAATGCTCTCAAGGGGCGTGTACTCTCTGGCGAGAATCAGATCCTTTAAGTCAATGGCCCCGTAAAAGCAGCCGTTTTCATCTACCGCATAGAGCGTCGTGATATTGTCATTGTCGGCGCTCTGGCGGATCAGCTCCCGCATGGCCTCCTTCACAGACAGTCTGTAGCAGATAGAGATATAATTTGTGCTCATCAGGCTTCCGATCTCATCATCTCCATAGGAGGAGAGAAGGCGGATATCGCCGGAGGTTTCCTCACTTAAATTTGCCTCAATGCTGTCGTGGAAGGACTCAGGAAGCTGCTCGAGAAGCTCGGCAGCGTCGTCAGAATCCATGTGCTCAATAACGCCTGCCGCCTCCTTGGGGGCAAGCTCTGTGAGCAGAGTCTCAGGCTCATCATAGTAGGAAAAGATTTCGGCCGTCCACTCCTCGCCCATCTTGGAGTACAGCTCTTTTCTCTCCTGAGGAGTCATCTCCTCCAGAGCCTGTGCAATGTCGTAGTCGTGATAATCGTCCAGACGTGAGAGGAGTGCTTCTCTGTCATGCTCTCCCCGGATAAACTGGATGATCTCTTTTACAATCTCTTCGTTGATGAATTCATGTCTTCTCACATTCATATCCTCCTTTTATTCAGTTGTCATTTGGGTGAATATGCCGGAATACTTCTGGCTGTGAGAACAGAGAAATCATCAGATTTGCAGAATATCAGCAGCCTGACAGGCGCTGAAAGCAGACGCAGGGCGCAAAAAGGCCGCTGCATCAGGTCTGTATGCTCTGAGCAGGGACAGCCACAGAAAGCCGGATATTCAGTTTTGCGGTATCAGGATGACCGTCGCCGTCCATACATTCACTTCCTTTCGGGTACGTCTGAAGAACAGAGGCAGGATTGGAACAGATACAGGCAGAGCCTGCTGTGACAGGATTTTCACAGAACTGTTCACAAATAAAAAAGCCCATATCAAAGCCTGAGCGAATGATATGGACTCATACTGCGTATCCGATCCGTTCAAGCTTTAGCTTCACAGGGCGTGAAATTACATTATTCTGCGCCTTACAGCGACACAGACTGCTGACCTGATTAGAGGTGTCTCCACCTTTAACCGGCAGTAACCCTTATCCCTGTGGTAGCCTCACCTACCGAATGTTCTTTTTACAGATTAGTTGTAACACAACCAAAAGCAGGTGTCAAGAAAAAAACAAAAAAATGTGAAAAGCAGTTTCTTTTCAGCGACTGTCCATGTCTTTGCTGAGACTTACTTTTCCGTCAGCACTGCTTCCCTCCGCATGAGCGTAATTTACGAGAAAACGGCAGAAATCATCTGCGGCTTTCTCGGATGTGCCGTGGGAACGGCGTGTCAGGACAATATCTCTGCTGCAGTGCATGTTTATAATAGGAAGAAGCCGGATTTTGGGAGTGGAGAGCAGCCCCCAGGAATATTCCGGCCAGAAGCCGACGCCCAGGCCTGCCGCAATCAGGTTCCGGACCGATTCCGGGTTATCCGTCTCGCAGACCGTGTGGCATGCAAAGCCTGCCTCCAGACAGAAGCGCTCGCAGATTCTACGGATGGGCCGGTTGTTGGACAGGCTGATGAATCCCTCGTCCTTCAGACAGGCCAGATCAACGCCGTCCAGCCCTGCGTAGGGGGAGCCTGCCGGAACAGCCATAAAAAACCGTTCCTGCAAAAGCAGCTGTTCGCCGTATCGGAGGGGAGTTCCGGGAAAGGCTGTGGAGATACAGATATCATCATGCTCCCGATCCGGATTCTGGACCAGGCGGAACATGATCTCCGGGTGAAGCTCCTTATAGGCGATAATGCAGTCTGTCACCAGACGGGTAGCCGCCAGAAGATTTAAGTGAATCGTGCGCTGGTTCATCCGCTCCTTTTTCTGTATTTCCGAGGGGATTTCATCCAGGGCAGCCATTATGGGAAGGAGCTTCTGTTCCAGAAAGCGCCCGGCGTCATTGAGCCGGATATTCCTTTTCTCTCTTTCAAAGAGGGAAACTCCAAGCTCCTGTTCCAGCCTCTTGATGGACTGGGACAGGGCGGGCTGGGCAATCTGGAGAACCTCGGCGGCCTTCGTCATGTGCTGGTATTTTGCCGCCACCAGAAAATAGCGCAGCTGTAGAAGTTCCATAGATCATCCTCTTTTCTGTCTCGCCGCTTCGTCATCCGCTCTGCAGAAATGTCTGCAGAAATAAGGCAGAAGTGACAGCGGGAAATTGTTAAAAATCATATCAAAGTTACTTTTCATTAACTGTTTGTCACCGGTAAAAAACACTGGATTTTTTTCTATTATAGCTGAAAAAAAGAAAAAACAAAAGAAAAATTTTAGGCATAAAAGGATAAATCATAACATAAAAGTTATTAATTGATAAAAATAAAATATTGGAAATCGTTAAAAAAATAACGTATAATAAGGCCAGATAGTTGAGAGAGAAGGAAAAGCGAAAGAAGAGCGCTGAAGAATGAAACAGAATGGCCTGATCAGGACGGCAGGCAAAAGCAGAAAAATCAGGAGGATAGAAATTATGGCAAGAAAAACAGTCTGTATTGAGAGAGAGTATGGGAGCAACGGCCGAAAGATTGCAGAATGGCTGTCCAGGAATACCGGCATTGAACTCTATGACAGGGAAGCTCTGATAAAGGTGGCAGAGGAAAATCATCTGGTGACAGGGGACGGTATGACAGAGGATGAGAAGAGGCATCAGATGCACAGGGAGGCGATCAAATTCCTGGCTGACAGAGGATCCTGCATATTTGTGGGAACCTGCGCAGCAGGCGTGCTCCAGGGGCGTGACAGAAATATCAATGTGTTTGTCAAGGCTGATATGGAGAGCAAGATCCGCTGGGCCATGGCCAGCGAAAAGAACAGCCGCGAGGAAGCGGAAAAGAAGATTGCCGAGATGGATGAGAAGAGAAGCAAAATAAGGGATATTTATTCTGTTACCGAGTGCGGCGACCGGGTGGATTACGATCTCATTATCACCAGCTCCCGCTTTGGAATCGAGGGAACGGCGGAACTGATCCGCTCCTGTATGGCGAGAGCCTAGCCCCAGCCTGCTCAGCATTTGGTGAGATAAATGTATTTTCATAAGTATTTTCTGCGAGAATCCCCCCGGGAATTTCCCGGGGGGATTCTTGCGGTGTAAAATTTATGCCGCCTGAAATATGATAAAGTTGAATGAAGGGGAAAAATGTTGTATGATTATTCGGAACAAGCAGAAAATACAGGATAAAAGAAAAAATTATCCTGAAAGAGACAGGAGGGAAAGATGGAAAATCATCGTATTATTCAGGTGGAGGAGAAGGTGCCGGTTAATCTTCTCATCCCGCTAAGTATCCAGCACATGTTTGCCATGTTCGGAGCGTCGGTGCTGGTTCCTTTTATGTTTGGCATTAATCCGGCGATTGTACTGTTTATGAATGGAGTGGGAACGCTTCTCTTCATTTTTTTAACTAAGGGAAAGGCTCCCGCCTACCTGGGCTCCAGCTTCGCATTCCTGGCGCCGGCCGGCCTTGTGATTGAAAAGTTCGGCTATTCCTATGCTCTGGGAGGCTTCGTGGCCGTGGGATTTCTGGGATGTATCCTGGCTTTTGTGATCTGCAAATTCGGTTCCCGGTGGATTGACGTGGTGCTCCCGCCGGCAGCCATGGGACCTGTGGTAGCACTTATCGGTCTGGAATTGTCCGGAACGGCTGCCGGCAACGCAGGCCTTCTCGACGAAGTCCTGGATCCAAAGAAGGTGATTGTATTCCTGCTGACTCTGGCAGTTGCCGTATTTGGCTCCATACTGTTTCGGGGATTCTTATCGGTTATCCCTATTCTGATTGCCATTATCGCAGGCTATGCAGCGTCCCTCTGCATGGGGCTGGTGGATTTTTCGCAGGTAGTAAGCGCTCCGCTGTTTGCCCTTCCGAACTTTTCAGCTCCCAAATTTAATGCAGAGGCAATTATGATTCTTCTGCCGGTGATTCTGGTCATCACCTCGGAGCACATCGGCCACCAGGTAGTGACAGGAAAGATTGTAGGCCGCGACCTTCTGAAGGATCCGGGGCTTCACCGCTCCCTTTTAGGAGACAATCTCTCTACCATGATCTCAGGACTGATCGGTTCAGTTCCAACTACAACCTATGGAGAAAACATCGGCGTTATGGCTGTCACGAGAGTCTACAGTGTCCGTGTGATCGCAGGCGCTGCAGTGCTCTCCATTATCTGCTCCTTTATAGGAAAGCTGTCCATGCTGATCAGCAGCATTCCGGGCCCCGTGATCGGGGGAATCTCCTTCCTTCTCTATGGAATGATTGGAACCTCGGGTCTGCGCATTCTCGTGGATTCCCAGGTGGACTATGGAAAATCCAGGAATCTGGCTCTGACCTCTGTGATCTTTGTGACAGGTCTCTCCGGCATCGCAGTCAATATCGGAAATATTCAGCTCACGGGAATGGTTCTGGCCTGTGTTACGGGAATGATCCTGAGCCTGATTTTCTATATCCTGGACAGGCTGCACCTGACAAACGACTGAGAAGACTGAGAAGGCCGGCTGTGTTCTGCAGAAATTTTAGCTGAGCAGAAATACCTGGGCATTCTGGAAGGGGAGGCTTCTGGCCTGAGCGTGGGAGTCACAGTAGATGTCGATATGGCTGCCCTTTACTCCGCCGCCTGTGTCCTCGGCTGTGTAGACCTGCCCGTTGATAAGCAGGCGGCTTCCCATGGGAATTACCCGCGGGTCTACGGCTACAGTGCGGCCGGAGGCGGCGATGGTGCCGGAGCTGGTGCGCCCGCCCCAACCGGCGCTGCAGCTTCGGCAGGAGCAGTATCCGGTAATGCGGAAATTTCCCAGGTTCTGGACAGAGGAGATGCCCTCCAAAAGCCCGCTCTGCCCGTCTGCTCCGGAGACGTGGTAGGAGAGTGAGTTTCCCACGGTTTTTCCATTGCTCACAATTGAAGCGGTGTACAGACCGCTGCCGAGGGATTCCCAGTCGATGGAAACGAAAAAGCCGGGCGTGCTCTCTGCGCCTGTTCTGGATTCCAGATCGGGGCGGGACAGGGAAGTGGTGGCCGGGATCTCCTGGACGGTTTCTCCTGTCAGCACATTGGCAATGCGCAGGGTGAAATCAGCCGGAGAGGAGGGCTGGCTGTTCTGATAACACCAGCCTGACACACCAGTTTCGTTGAGAAAATCGAGATGCCCGCAGGAGTCCTCTCCGGCAAAAGCCGAAAAGGCACCCAGAAGGGCAAAGGTAATCGTAAGTAAAAAAAGTTTCAGCGTCTTTAACATAGAGCGCTCCTTTCTTGCGGCCGGAATAGCGGCAGCAGTGCCGCGGAGAAATGTTACAGAAAAAATAAAAAATGTTACAAAAAGTGACAAAATGTAATAATTCTGTAATATTTATGGCCGTAAGAAAACATTATACATAGATTTTTCCATTTGTCAAGGGGAGAGCGCCCGCTGTTTTCGGAGAGCGCATCCATAGCGGAACGTTTATGTTCTATATTAGAAAGAAACATCAGGAACCAGTATGCTTATGCTTTAACGCAGCGGGGTCTTTCCCTCAAAGCGAAAAAAGTCCGGTACCTTCCCAGGGAAAATACCGGACATCCGTTCTTATTTCTCATTATTCAGTTTTTTATTCAACGGCATAGACCTTTTCTGTCTGGCGCCCATAATCCAGGGCATCCTCATGTGAATCAAAATAAATATCAAGGTGATTTCTGCCCACACCGGATCCCGTATCTTCTACTGTGTAGACGGTATCTCCGATCCGAAGCTGTGTCCCGATAGGAAAGACGCTTAAGTTTGCCGATATCGTGTGATCAGCCTGAGGGGCTGTGCCAGAGTAGGTAAGTAAATTTCCCTTGGAGCATTTCTGGCATCCGCAGTAGGCGGTGATGTCAAACTCTCCCAGAAAACTGCCCTCTGCTGTCTTAACAGGATCAGATGTCTCCTCAGAAAATGCGGAAACCTCTGCGGCGGGACCGCTGGCCTCTGCTGTCTCTTCAGCGTAAGAGGTAAAAGCTGCGCCTGCCATAAGAGCGACAGAAAAAACTGCGGCGGACAATCCGTGGCTTAATCTTTTTTTCATATTTTTCCTCACAATCAGAATTATTTCATAGAGATTATGGTTTGTTACAATCTGTTTATTATTATATTACAAAAATGTTAAATGTCAAGCTAAGATCAGATTAAGGTGCAATTATAAAAAATTTTTCCAAAATCTGTTGACAAAATACTATAGAAGTAATATAGTATCAACTGTAGATGTTAGCACTCCTTAGTGTTGAGTGCTAACAGAACAGGAAACTGACAGAAAGGAATGAGGCAGTTGGAGCTGGGTGAGAGAAAAGAAAAGATATTAAAAGCGATTATCCAGACCTATCTGGAGACCGGAGAACCGGTAGGTTCCCGGACAATTTCAAAATACTCTGACTTGAACCTGAGTTCTGCCACCATTCGGAATGAGATGTCAGACCTGGAAGAGCTGGGCTATATCATACAGCCTCATACCTCGGCCGGAAGGATTCCCTCAGATAAGGGATACCGCTTCTATGTGGATCAGATTATCAGGGAAAAGGACGACGAGGTGACGGAGATTAAGGACTTGATGATACAGCGGGTTGACCGGGTGGAACTGCTGCTCAAGCAGCTTGCCACTATCCTGGCGGCGAATACCAATTATGCCACGATGATCAGCGGGCCGCAGTACCATCAGACCAAGATCAAATTTATCCAGCTGTCGCGGATGGAGGCAGGAAAGCTTTTGATTGTGACAGTTCTTGAGGGAAATATCATTAAGAATTCCATGGTGGATCTGGATGGAGAGCTGAGTGAGGAAGAGCTTCTGAACCTGAACATTCTGCTGAATAACTCGTTAAACGGGCTGACGTCCGATCAGATTAATCTGGGCGTCATCACGAAGATGAAGGAACAGGCGGGAAGCAGAAGGCAGATCGTGGATCTGGTGCTCAATGAGGTTGCAGAGGCTATCAGGGCAAATGAGGAGGATCTTCAGATTTATACCGGAGGAACCACGAATATTTTCAAGTACCCTGAGCTGAGCGACGGACAGAAGGCCAGTGAGCTTCTGGGAACTCTGGAGCAGAAAGAGCTTCTTAAAAATCTGTTTACAGATGAAGGAGACGGCCAGGAGAATACAGGCATTCAGGTTTATATCGGAGATGAGACTCCAGTTCAGTCTATGAAGGACTGCAGCGTCGTGACAGCCAATTATGTATTGGGCGACGGACTGCGGGGAACCATAGGAATTATCGGTCCCAAGCGTATGGACTATGAGAAGGTGGTAAACACTCTGCGCTCCCTGATGAGCCAGCTGGAAGCGACCTTCAACCATGACCAGTAGCCTTCGGGCGTGCTGGAAGAAAGGGTTTGGTCCGGTTTACAGCAAAACAGAGAGGAATCTGGGAGGACGGTTCTGATACAGATAAGGAGTTCCGAACAGGTGAATTCAGATAAAGAAAGGTGAAGCCAAGTGAGCGAAGAATTAAAGGATAAAGAGAACATGCAGCCCGAGTCCGAACAGGAGAACAGGGACTGCGGCGAAGCTGCCGGGAAAAATGCGTCATCTGAGACTGCAGAGGGCGCTGAAGGAAGTCAGGCAGAGGAGAGCGGGGCCGAGGAAAAGACAGGCGCGGATGGCGAACAGGCAGAGGAGGGCGGGGAGGAATCCCAGCCGGAGAAAAAAGGCTTCTTCGCCAGAAAAAAAGATAAGCGGGATCAGCAGATTGAAGAGCTGACAGACCGCTTAAAGCGTACCATGGCAGAGTTCGACAACTTCAGGAAGAGGACAGAAAAGGAAAAATCAGCCATGTACGAGATCGGAGCCAAGGATGTGATTGAAAAAATCCTTCCGATCGTCGACAATTTTGAGAGAGGCTTAAGTGCCGTGCCCGAAGGCGGCGATGCTTTCGCTGAGGGCATGAATATGATTTACCGGCAGCTTTTAAAGACGCTGGAGGAGCTGGGCGTAAAGCCTATCGAGGCGGTGGGACAGCCGTTTGATCCGAACTTCCACAATGCAGTGATGCACATCGAGGACGAGAGCCTTGGAGAAAACGTGGTGGCAGAGGAGTTCCAGAAGGGATACCTTTACCGGGACAGCGTGGTAAGACACAGCATGGTGAAGGTGGCCAACTAAAGAAGCCAGTCCGGGCCGGCGCAGGACGCCCCGGACAGCAGGAAACTTGGACAGCAGAGTTTCCGGCAGCAGGTAAGATGGCAGGTTGAATGGAAATAGAGGAAATCAATCAGGAGGAAAAAGCTATGAGCAAGATTATTGGTATTGACTTAGGTACAACAAATAGCTGCGTGGCGGTTATGGAGGGCGGAAAGCCGGTTGTAATCGCCAATACAGAGGGCGTGAGAACGACTCCGTCCGTAGTGGCATTCACAAAGACAGGGGAGAGATTAGTGGGTGAGCCTGCAAAGCGTCAGGCAGTCACAAACGCAGAGAAGACCATCTCCTCCATCAAGAGACATATGGGTACGGACTACAAGGTATCCATCGATGACAAGAAATACTCTCCTCAGGAGATTTCTGCCATGATTCTTCAGAAGCTGAAGGCAGATGCAGAGGCATATCTGGGAGAGAAGGTAACAGAGGCCGTTATCACAGTTCCGGCTTACTTTAACGACGCACAGCGTCAGGCTACCAAGGATGCAGGAAAGATCGCAGGTCTTGAAGTAAAGCGTATCATCAACGAGCCGACAGCCGCAGCTCTTGCATACGGACTGGACAATGAAAAAGAGCAGAAGATCATGGTATACGACCTGGGAGGCGGTACCTTCGATGTCTCCATCATCGAGATCGGTGACGGCGTAATCGAGGTTCTCTCCACAAACGGTGATACACATCTGGGCGGCGACGATTTCGACAACCGGATTACACAGTGGATGATCGATGAGTTTAAGAAGGCAGAGGGCGTAGACCTCTCCACAGATAAGATGGCTCTCCAGAGATTAAAGGAGGCCGCTGAGAAGGCAAAGAAGGAGCTGTCCACAGCTTCCACAACCAACATCAACCTTCCCTTCATCACAGCGACCAGCGAGGGACCGAAGCACCTTGACATGAACCTGACAAGGGCAAAATTCGACGAGCTGACCCACGATTTAATCGAGAGAACAGCGATCCCGGTTCAGAACGCATTAAAGGATGCAGGTCTGACCGCTTCCGAGTTAGGAAAAGTTCTGTTAGTCGGCGGTTCCACACGTATGCCGGCTGCTCAGGAGAAGGTAAAGCAGCTCACAGGCCATGAGCCAAGCAAGACCTTAAACCCGGATGAGTGCGTTGCCATCGGTGCGGCAATCCAGGGCGGAAAGCTGGCAGGCGATGCAGGCGCAGGCGACATCCTTCTTCTGGACGTTACTCCGCTGTCCCTGTCTATTGAGACCATGGGCGGAATCGCTACAAAGCTGATCGAGAGAAATACGACTATTCCGACCAAGAAGAGCCAGATTTTCTCCACAGCCGCAGATAACCAGACAGCTGTTGATATCCACGTAGTACAGGGTGAGAGACAGTTCGCAAGGGACAACAAGACTCTGGGCCAGTTCCGTCTGGACGGAATCCCGCCGGCAAGAAGAGGTGTTCCGCAGATCGAGGTTACCTTCGATATCGATGCAAATGGTATTGTAAATGTATCCGCAAAGGATCTGGGAACAGGAAAAGAGCAGCATATCACCATCACTTCCGGCTCCAACATGTCTGAGGCTGATATCGAGAAGGCTGTGAAAGAGGCAGCTGAGTATGAGGCTCAGGACAAGAAGAGAAAGGAAGCCATTGATGCAAGAAATGATGCAGACTCCATGGTATTCCAGACAGAGAAGGCCCTTGAGGAGGTAGGCGACAAGATCGATGCCAACGACAAGGCAGCCGTAGAGGCAGACTTAAATGCCCTGAAAGAGGCCATCAACCGCGCTCCGGTTGACCAGATGACAGATGCCCAGGTAGAGGATATCAAGGCCGGCAAGGAGAAATTAATGGCTAGCGCCCAGGCTCTGTTCGCAAAGGTTTATGAGCAGGCTCAGGCAGCAGGAGCAGCAGGCCAGGCAGGACCGGCTCCTGATATGGGAGGTTCCCAGGGGGCTGATGACAACGTAGTAGACGGAGATTTCAAGGAGGTATAAATTTTCAAGCCCCGGCGAAACGGGGCGGGAAATGCCTGAAAAACGGCGCCACCCTGAAAGATTTCCGCAGGACGGCCGGCAGGCTGTCCGGAACATAGACATAGAGAAACCGTGACGGGGATGGGGCGGGAACGCTCAATCCCCTTTGCGGGGTTTGGAGAGGAAGAGCTGACATGGCAGAGAATAAGAGAGATTACTATGAGGTCTTAGGCGTTCCGAGGGATGCGGATGACGCCGCCCTCAAAAAAGCATACAGAACCCTTGCCAAAAAGTACCATCCTGATGCCAACCCGGGCGACAAGGAGGCTGAGAAGAAGTTCAAGGAGGCATCTGAGGCCTACAGCGTATTAAGCGATCCGCAGAAACGCCAGCAGTACGACCAGTTCGGCCATGCCGCTTTCGACGGAGGCGCAGGTGCAGGAGCCGGAGGTTTCGGCGGCTTTGATTTCTCAGGCGCTGATATGGGAGATATTTTCGGAGACATTTTCGGAGATCTCTTCGGCGGCGGCAGAAGCAGGGGCGGCAGAAGCAACGGTCCGATGAAGGGCGCCAATGTGAGAACCAGCATCCGCATTACCTTTGAGGAGGCTATCTTCGGCTGCGAGAAGGAGATCGAGCTGGATCTGAAGGAAACCTGTGAGAAATGCCACGGAACAGGGGCAAAGCCGGGAACCCAGCCTCAGACCTGCCCGAAGTGCAATGGCAAGGGAAAAATTATGTACACCCAGCAGTCCTTCTTCGGCCAGGTGCAGAACGTGCAGACCTGTCCGGACTGCCGGGGAACCGGAAAGATTATCAGAGAGAAGTGTCCTGACTGTTATGGAACGGGATATGTGACAAGGAGAAAGAAAATCAAGGTGACAATCCCTGCCGGAATTGACAACGGGCAGATGCTGAGGGATCGCGGAAACGGCGAGCCGGGCGTAAACGGAGGAGAGAGAGGCGATCTTCTGGTTGAGGTGATCGTTTCCAATCATCCGGTATTTAAGCGCCAGGATACCAGCATCTATTCTACGGTTCCGATTTCCTTTGCAAAGGCCGCCCTCGGCGGACCGATCCGCATCAAGACCGTGGACGGCGAGGTAGAGTATGAGGTTAAGCCGGGCACCCAGACCGACACGAGAGTGCGTCTGAAGGGAAAGGGAGTTCCGTCCCTGCGGAACAAGAATGTGCGCGGCGATCACTTCGTAACCCTTGTGGTTCAGGTTCCGGAGAAGCTGAACGAGGAGCAGAAGGAGGCCCTTCGCCGCTTCGACGACGCCATGAACGGAGTCTCGGCAGAAGGCAGCGAAAAGCACAAGAAGAAGGGACTGTTTGGAGGCAGACTGTAGGCTCAGGACAGCCCGGGCTGACACAGGACACTGCCAGGAAAGACAGAGACAGAAAAAGGCAGAAACAGAAAAAAGACAGAGTATCGCTTATGGGGGAGAAAATCCGCCCGGACAAAGCGAGCACAGAGGGAGGGACCTGTACTGCACAGGCCCCTCCCTCTGCAGCAGCAGGGCCGGTTTTTCCCTCTTTTTTTTCGGTACATCTGCAGAAAATTTCCGGCAGAGCCGGGCGCAGACTGTTAATAAAAATTTTAGGAACTGTAAGGTTTCGTGCATTGACTTGCGAAATAAAGTCATATAGAATTATACAATGGCCGCTGAGCGGGTATTTCGGCGGCCGGAACAAACAAGCGTCCTCAGGCAGCCGTCAGGCCGCAGAGGGCAAAATGATTGAAAAGGAGTTAAATGAATGTCAGATTTCAGCAGAAAGGATGAACCGGATCAGAACATGGAAGTCCGGTCAGCCGGGCAGACAGACGAAATCGAAGATGGACTGGAGTGGATAGAAGAAACAGAAGAGGCGCCGCAGACAGATGGAATGCCGGAAAAATTCAGAAGTGAGGTAGAAATCACGGAAGATTCCGGGGCAGATATGTCCGGAGACACAGCGCTGGACGGGATGGAGGAAGGCGTTCTGGAGGAGCTGGCAGAGGAGGAAGAACCGGAGGAAAAGGAAAACAGGCAGGGGGATATTATGCCTACAGAAGAAGAGATTCTCCGCGCTGCCGGAAGCAGTTTTACGGAGCCGCCCAGGAAGGAGAGGAGAGCTCAGACGCAGACTGCCCCCCCGGAGGCAGACAGAATAAGGGAAAAGAACCGTCCCTCTGAGGAGAGAGCCGGCGGGGGAGATGCAAACCGCTCCCGGGGAAGAAGCAGGAGGAAAGGAAGCGTGCCGCCGGAGTCCCTCAGACGGGCAAGCAAAGACATCCAATCAGATGAGCCCAGTGTGAGGAAAGTCCGGGGCAGGAGGCCGGGACAGGGAGAACGCCGTTTTGGAAGAAGGCAGGCGGCGGTGGCAGCCGGAGCGGCAGCCGCCGTCCTCCTGATCGGAGGAGCAGTCTATGTCGGCCTGGGACAGAAGTACAGAAATGTATTTTTCCCGGGAACAGAGATCAACGGGCTTGACGTTTCCGGAAAAACGGTAGCTGAGGCAGAGCAGATGATCTCTGACGGCATCAGCGGGTACACGCTGACTATCGAGGAGAGAGGAGATAAGACAGAACAGCTCTCCCAGGCAGATATAGGGCTTCGCGCTGAGTTTGACGGCACGATGGAAAAGATTATTGCCTCCCAGAACCCCCTCGCCTGGGGAGAATACGTATTCAGCCCCGCCAGCTACAAGATTAAGACCATGATGGCCTATGACGAGGAGGCCTTTCAGAAGGCGGTGGAAGGTCTGGAGTGCTTCGACGAGGACGCTCCGGCTCCGGAAGATGCCCATCTGTCAGAGTATACAGAGGGCGAAGGATACTCCATTGTCCCGGAGGAAAAAGGGGCCAAGGCAGTCTATGAGGTGGTGGAAAAGGGAATTTCTGATGCTATCCTCAATCTGCAGCCAAGCGTCTCCCTGGAGGAAATCGGCGGCTATGAGGAGCCGGAGGTGACCTCTGAGGATGAAACTTTAATAAAGCTCTGCGACAGTATGAACAAAGCTGCCGGCGTTGTGATTACATACCAGTTTGGGGATGCCACAGAGACCCTGAGCGGAGACAGAATCCACGAATGGCTGGTTCCAAACGCGGATGGAACTGTCGGAGTAGATTCTGGAAAGGTGAACGCCTATGTAAAGGAGCTGGCAGACAAGTACAATACAAATAATAAGGCAAAGAATCTGAAAACTTCCTATGGAAAGACAGTGACGATCCGAGGAGGCACATACGGCTGGAAAATAAACCAGTCGGCGGAGGCAGATGAGCTGGCAGCTCTGATCCGCTCAGGCCAGAGCCAGAGCGGGCGTGAGCCGGTTTACTCTCAGAAGGCGGCCAGCCATGGAGCAAATGACTATGGAGATACCTATGTAGAGATCAATCTGACTGCTCAGCACCTGTTCTTCTATAAAAATGGCAAGCTGCTTGTGGAGTCAGACTTCGTGTCAGGAAATCTGTCCAAGGGCTGGGGCACTCCGGCAGGCTCATATCCGCTGACATACAAGCAGAGGGACGCTGTTTTAAAAGGAGAGAACTACCGCACTCCTGTAGATTACTGGATGCCGTTCAACGGCGGAATCGGGATGCATGACGCCAAATGGAGATCCTCCTTTGGAGGAACCATCTATAAGACAGGGGGATCTCACGGCTGCATCAATCTGCCTCACAGCGTAGCGAAGAAAATTTACGAAAATATTTCGGCGGGAATGCCGGTGCTCTGCTACAACCTGGAGGGAACTGAGAAGGCGTCTGAGCCCGAGAAACCGAAGGAGACCCAGCCGTCCACCCAGGCACCGGCAGAGTCGACAGCTCCGGCACCGACTGAACCGTCCACCCAGCCGCCGGCAGAATCGACAGCCCCGGCACCGACTGAACCGTCCACCCAGGCACCGACCCAGCCGTCTGCCCAGGAGCCGGATGGCCCTGCCTCTGACGATGGAGGCAGCGGAGGAGCCAGCGGACCGGGAATGTAAGGGACAGCTGGCTTTAGCCGGCATGACGGAAAGAAAGTGAGAAAGACGGAATGAGAAAAAAATGGAAACTGGCAGTAGCCGCCGCTGTCTTCGTCCTGCTGCTGTCCGGCTGTGGGAAGGGGAACTCTGCCCCTTTTCAGGGACAGCAGCAGGAGGAGGTAAATAAGGAGACAGAAGCCAATGTTTTGTCAGATCAGCAGCATCAGGAGCTCAGACGGGCCGCGGCTGCCATAGAGGGGCAGCTGCCGGAACTGACATTTGAGGATATTCCTGCCGGGGAGGTGGAAGCGGCTGTTTCCTTCTTTAAGGACAGCTACATATTTGAGGGCAGGAAGGCAGACAATGGATACAGCTATATCCTGGGACTTCGCACAGCTGAGGAAAATCCCCTGGAGGATTTGAGCTGCGGCAATGGGGGACAGGACTCGGATTACAGTGCCAGCCAGTTTGCCGACGGCACCTTTCTCCTGCTGGAGAAGGGTGCCGCCGCCTACGGAATTTCCGGCCTTTACGACTGCCTGAATGAAGGAATGGAGGGCATTGCCTATATGGAGGACGCCAGGGAGAGAGACGTTTTCCTTGTGCCGCCGGCAGAGGAGCCGTTCCTGAGAGTGAGGATGGTAAAGGACGGGGTGCTGAGGACAGAATATCTTCCCCTCTCAAAGGAGAAGAGGCAGGAACTGTTTCCGGAACAGTACGGAGCAGAAGGCCTGCAAAAATCCCCGGTGGGAGACCAGGACCAGGTTCAGAAGGAAGTTCAGGCTGTGCAGGCAGCAGAAGAAGCAGAGACTCCGGGGATGGAGAATACGGGGGCAGTTGATCTGTTTGAGAACAGAGAGGACATGGAAAAGAATTTTATGGGCCATCCGGAGCAGGAGATCACCCGGGAGGCGATGGAGTTTGTCAAAGAGACCTGCGGTTTTCAGGCAGACAGTCTGGACGGGATTTCAGAAATTGAAAGTGCAGGCCTGACAGGGAATTTTGAAACCGGGACCCGGACAGAGACTCTCAGCGGCCGGGCCGAGATGGAGAGGCTTCGGGAACTGCTGGGGGAAGCCGTTTTGGAGGATTCTCCCATGAACGGGAGATTCCCCGGAAGGCTTGTGCTGAAGCTCTCCTCCGGCAAAGAACTGAATCTGTGGCTCTCAGATGTCAGCGGGGCTGAGGATACAGAGCTGGCAGTGGGAAACGCATCCTTTTACAGGCTCAGCCGGGAGACGGCAGAGAGCCTCTGGCGCCTGTTCGGAACAGTTGACGGCTACAGAAGGTACGGAAATCAGATCTGGATGGAGATGAAAGAGGAACAGTATTCTCCGGATGACGGGGAGCTGACCTTTATCCTGCACAATGAGACCGGCGCTCCAATTCAGTACATCCTGTCTCCCATCATTGAAAAGCGGACAGAGGAAGACGGGGAGGAGAGCTGGATACAGGTGGAGAGCATTGCCGGCTTCTGCGGTTTCCTCACCGGGATGGAGGGAGAGGAAAAGGAACTGGCCGTGCCTTGGAGCGGGAGCTTTCAGCCGTCGGGATCGGGGATCTACCGCCTGGAAATTCAGGTTTCGCCGGAACCGGAGCTGCGGTTTGCCATAAACGCAGAGTTTGAGCTCGCGGAGAGCCAGGGAGAGGAGCAATGAGAGAGATCTTATTTATTGTGCTGATGGCCGGAGTGTTCGGTGCCGCCACAGCCTCTGCAGCTTCTTTTATTTTTCTTGTGAGAAAAAAACGGTTCTGGCGCAGGGCTCTCACTGTGGCCATGCTGGCTGTCCTGGTAGCTTCTGCCGGAGCCATGGGGCTGACAAGATTTTATATCCTGATGGGAGAACTGGAAGAGCTCTGCCAGGTTATGCCTGTGATTTCCCTGACGGTGGCAGGAGAGATCATAGCCGTGATCGGACTGTGGGGAGTTGGAAAGCTGTGGGAGAGAAGGTGCTGTTAACTTCTGTCCCGCTTAAGCTGTCTGACACCCGCCCCTGCAGAGACAGGAGGAAGCTGCCGGAGCCAGCCGCCATATTCATAAAAATCTCTGTTTACAAGTAGAAGTTCTTGTGCTATACTCTACATCGTACTAACGCGCCGACACTCAGCTTTTTGAGTTCCTGACAGGAGCTTAGTGTGCGGTAAGAATTTATTTTATAAGGAGGAAATCGTCATGATTTCAAAGGAGAAGAAGTCTGCTATCATCGCAGAGTATGGAAGAAAGCCTGGAGATACAGGTTCACCGGAGGTTCAGATCGCTATCTTAACAGCGAGAATCACAGAGCTCACAGAGCATTTAAAGACAAACCAGAAGGATCACCATTCCAGACGTGGTCTGTTAAAGATGGTTGGTCAGAGACGTGGTCTGCTGGACTACTTAAAGAAGACAGATCTGGAAGGCTACCGTGCTTTAATTGAGAAGTTAGGCATCAGAAAGTAAGAGACGAAATTAGGGTGGAGCAATCCACCCTAGTTGTTTATATCATAGAAAACTTTTGCAGCTTCTCAAGAAGGACCTGCTTTATGTAGAAGGAGTTATCCGAGACCGCTGATGTAGGCACAGAGATGGGATCCGGGAAAGCACTCAGGAGCTTTTCCGGAGTTTTCTGCGCCCAGATCAGTAGTTTCGGACACTTCTGCATAAGCTGCCTGACAGGGCAGGATGAGAGTCAAGGACTCAGGAAACATCAGAACGGACAAGAATGAAAAATGAAGAATGAAGAAAAGAAAAAGGAGATTACAGTTTTATGTATAAGAGTTTTTCAATGGAACTGGCCGGCAGAACACTGACAGTAGATGTCGGCAGAGTGGCAGCACAGGCAAACGGCGCTGCGTTTATGCACTATGGAGATACGACAGTACTGTCCACAGCGACAGCTTCCGATAAGCCGAGAGAGGGAATCGATTTCTTCCCCCTGAGCGTTGAGTTTGAAGAAAAGATGTACGCCGTGGGAAAGATTCCGGGAGGCTTCAATAAGAGAGAGGGCAAGGCTTCTGAAAATGCAGTGCTGACGGCCCGCGTGATTGACCGTCCTATGCGTCCCCTGTTCCCGAAGGATTACAGAAATGACGTGACCTTAAACAACCTGGTTCTGTCTGTGGATCCGGACTGCAGCCCGGAGTACACTGCCATGCTTGGCTCCGCCATTGCCACCTGCATCTCAGACATTCCATTTGACGGTCCCTGTGCGACGACACAGATCGGCATGATCGACGGGGAGTTTATCGTAAATCCTACCTCCGCCCAGAGAAAGGTTTCCGATATGGCTCTGACTGTCGCTTCCACAAGGGAGAAGGTTATCATGATCGAGGCCGGGGCCAACGAGGTGCCGGAGGATGTGATGATCCAGGCTATTTTCAAGGCACATGAGGTAAACCAGGAAATTATCAAATTTATCGATACCATTGTCGCCGAGTGCGGCAAGGCAAAGCACAGCTATGAAAGCTGCGCTGTTCCGGAGGAGCTCTTTGCAGCCATCAGGGAGATCGTGCCTCAGGAGGAGATGGAGGAAGCTGTCTTCACAGATGAGAAGCAGAAGCGTGAGGAGAACATCCGCGTTATCACAGAGCGCCTGGAGGAGGCTTTTGCTGAGAATGAAGAGTGGCTTTCTGTACTGGGAGAGGCCATCTACCAGTATGAGAAAAAGACGGTGAGAAAGATGATCTTAAAGGATCACAAGCGTCCTGACGGCCGCGGCATCACGGAGATCCGCCCGCTGGCTGCCGAGATCGATCTGCTTCCCAGAGTTCACGGCTCCGGTATGTTCACCCGCGGACAGACCCAGATCTTAAATATCTGTACGCTGGCTCCGCTGTCTGAGGCTCAGAAGTTAGACGGACTCGATGAGAATGAGACAAGCAAGAGATATATGCACCATTATAACTTCCCGTCCTACTCTGTAGGAGAGACCAAGCCGTCCAGAGGCCCGGGACGCCGCGAGATCGGACACGGTGCTCTGGCAGAGAGAGCTCTGATTCCGGTGCTTCCAAGCGAGGAGGAATTCCCTTACGCCATCCGCACGGTATCTGAGACCATGGAGTCCAATGGCTCTACTTCCCAGGCCAGCATCTGTGCATCCACTCTGTCCCTGATGGCAGCAGGCGTGCCGATCAAGGCTCCGGTAGCGGGAATCTCCTGCGGTCTGGTGACAGGCGACACAGATGACGATTATATTGTTCTGACTGATATTCAGGGACTTGAGGACTTCTTCGGAGATATGGACTTCAAGGTAGGCGGAACTCACAAGGGAATCACATCCATTCAGATGGATATTAAGATTCACGGACTGACAAGGCCGATTATCGAGGAGGCTATTGCCAAGACAAGAGAGGCAAGGCTCTACATTCTCGACGAGATCATGAAGCCTGTTATCGCAGAGCCCAGAAAAGAGGTAGGCAAGTATGCTCCGAAGATTGAGCAGATTACCATTGATCCTCAGAAGATCGGAGATGTTGTGGGCAAGCAGGGCAAGGTGATCAACAAGATTATCGAGCAGACAGGCGTGAAGATTGATATCAACGACGACGGAAATGTTTCTGTGTGCGGAACAGATAAGGCTATGATCGATAAGGCTATCAGCATTATCAGAAGCATTGTCACAGATATTGAGCCGGGACAGGTGCTTACGGGAACGGTTGTGCGCATTATGAATTTCGGAGCTTTCGTTGAGCTGGCTCCAAACAAGGACGGAATGATCCACATTTCCAAGCTCTCCGACAAGAGAGTGGCAAAGGTGGAGGATGTGGTAAACATCGGCGATGAGGTTACCGTAAAGGTAATCGAGGTGGACAAGATGGGCCGCATCAACCTGAGCATGAAGCCGGGCGATCTGGCTCCGAAGGCTTCCAAAGGAGAATAAACCGCGGGAAGACATCAATCATTCGGCGCTCTGCGCTGAATTAAAATCGAAACAGAGGCTGGATACAGCCTGACAGGGCTGCTGTAAGACGAAGGACCGTTTTACGGCAGCCCTTTGCTGTGCAGGGACCCTTCCGGACTGCAGACGGCCAGAAAACCGGGCTGCCGGGAAAAATCGGCAGCGGAAAAACAGGCAGAAGTATGAAAGCACGCAGGAGGACATATGCTGGAGGTAACGGGAATTTATAAAAAGTTCAGAAACAGGCAGATTTTAAAGGGAGTATCCTTTCAGGCAGAACCAGGGATGTGCGTGGGAATTGCAGGGGGAAATGGATGCGGAAAGACGACGCTTCTCTCCATACTGGCAGGTGTGAGCAGGCCGGATGCGGGAAGCATCCGGTTTGACGGCGAGGAAGCAGTGGGAAAACGGAAAATTTTTGAAAAAAAGGCAGCCTACGTTCCCCAGGAAAATCCGCTGATTCCGGAGCTGCCGGCCAGGGACAATTTTGCCCTCTGGTACAAGGGGGACAAAAAGAGAATGGAGGAGGACCTGAGACAGGGGGTGGCCGCAGCCCTGGGACTTCCCGGGTTTCTTTCTATTCCGGCCGGGAAGCTGTCAGGCGGCCAGAAAAAGAGACTGAGCATTGCGTCTGCCCTGTCCAATCATGCCTCTGTTCTGATTATGGATGAGCCGGGAGCCGCCCTGGATCTGGCTGCGAAGGAGGAGATCCTTCACTATATCGACGGTTTTGTAAAAAGCGGAAAAACGGTGATTTTAACCTCCCATGAGCTGCCGGAGCTGAACATGTGCCAAAAGCTCTATATTCTCAGGGACGGAGTCCTTACACAGGCGGACAGCGGCATAAAGCCGGAGGAACTGATCAGAAGATTCTGACAAAAACCGTCAGAAATCTTAAAAATGTTTACAAAAATCAGTCATCTGCTGACGAAAACGAAAAGCTATGGTATAATGGCTACAAGCAGGCATTATACCTGCGCCGAGCCGCTGGCGCCCGAAGGGAGCCAAAACACTACTGCGGCGAGTGCGCACCCCTCGGAGAGTATAGCATATCCGAAGGATATGGTATAATGGCGAGGAAAGCGCATGCCATGCTTGCATGAGCATGCATTTGACGAGCAGTCCATCGAGACGCTAGTCGAGATGGTATAAAAATTGCAAGCAGCCTGCTAAAAAGGCAGTGAGGACGCAATCATACCCTGACAGCAAAATTATCAGTCAGTCTGTGAAGAAGAAAAAGAGGAGGAATGAGTATGAAATGCCCGTATTGTGATCAGGAAATTCCAGACGGCAGCTCTGTATGTCCTGTCTGTATGAAGGAATTGATACCGAGCCAGGAGGACGGCAGCCGTGAAGGCAGCGAGGCCCCGATAGAAGAGAAGTCTGCTGAAGAACCTGCAGAAGAAGCGTCATCCGGCACAGATACGGCCGGCAGAACGGCGGACAGCACAGAGGAGGGAGCAGCTACAGGCCAGGAAGCGGCGGGAGTTCCTGCTGTGCCTGAAAAGAAGCAGGGACGCGGCCCGATCATAGCCGTGGCGGCAGCTGCAGTTGTCGCTGTGGCCGGCCTGGCATTCTGGCAGATGAACAAAGAGGATCCCAAGGATATTGTCATCAAGGCCTTCGAGGGAGTGGTGGCAGATGGACAGACCAATCCGGCTGAGGAGATTTTTGGCTGGGATGCCATGTATGACAAGCTGTATCAGGGCTCCTATCAGATGGATATGGGCCTTCAGCTGGAGAGCCTGCTGGGAATCACAGAGCTTGCAGGCGCCGGATTCAATATGGCCGCAGTGCAGGATCGCGATACCGGAGCCATGGACATGGATTTCGGGATTCAGTATGGAGGGATGGATCTTGCAGGTGCGCAGATTTATCTGGACGATGCAGAGCTTGCGGTAGCGCTTCCCGAGCTGACGGGAAAGGTATTCAGCCTGAATTTGGCAGAGGATCTGGAGACCCAGATTGCCAATTCCCCGTATCTGGGAAAAAATCTTTCCGATATGGGATTTAATCTTCAGGGATATGTAGATTATATGAAAAAAGCCAACGAGATTTCCAAGTCCGAAACGCCGATGTTTGACCTGGAGGCGCTCTGGGAGAGATATAAGACGGGAAGTGAGGCAATCGACAACCTGAAGGCTGCCATGACCGTGGAAAAGGGAGAGAAAAGGAGCTTTACCGTAGACGGCCAGGAGCAGGAGTGCACCGGATACGATGTGGTTTTAAGCAGCGATTCACTTGTTCAGTTTTTCACAGATACGAAGGACTTCTTTCTGGAGGATGAAACCTTAAAGAAGGACGTTGTCACCTATCTGGAGCTTGTGAAGGATCTCAATGACTCCGTTTCAGGCGCCTACAGCCTGGACAGTGTGGTCGGCGGGGACGGCGCCCAGGCGGAGGAACTGACACCCCAGGAGCAGCAGGAAGAGCTCTGGACTGAGGTGGACAGCAGCCTGGATGAAGCTCTGACCCAGTTCCAGAACAGCATGGGAGATTTGAACCTGGCAGTTTATGTGACAGATGATGGAAAGCTGGCCTCCTTTGACTACAGTGCAGTCCTTACCGGAATTTCGGAGGAAATGGAGGACGGCCAGGCGGCCGGTGGGGAAAGCGCAGAGACCTCCGGCGCTTCAGAGGAAGAGACAAAAGCAGCAGAGGCAGGCTCCGAGGCAGGCGGCGCAGCGCAGGGGGCAGAAACTCTTACCCTCTCAGGAACGGTTACCTTTAAGGGAGGCTACAACCGCATGGCCAATGTAGATGCAAGCCTTGTGCTTACGGCCCCAGGCTCATCCCCGGTGACAGTTACCCTGAATAAGACAGGCGACTACCAGAAGGAGCAGTCCTACAGTGAAGGACTTGTCATCGGCCTGGAGTCAGAAGGAGAGAAGGGAGCCCTCAGCCTGGCGGGAAGCTATAACATAGCGGACAAAACCTACTCTCTGAAGGGAGCTCTGGAGAGCAACGGAACGGAGATGGGAAGCCTGACTGTGGACGGAATCATGGAAACGCTGGTTCCGGGAGAGTCCTTTAAGGCAGCGGCTGATTCTATTAAGCTTACAGTGAACCAGATACTCCTTGGAGTTCCTGCAGAGCAGGCGACAGATATGGATCTGCTGGAGCTGTCCGGTTCCTTTGGGATGGGCCCGATGACAGAGAGCCCGGCCAAGCCGGAGGGAGAGAGCTTTGACATTCTTGCGGCTACTGAGGAGGAATGGAATCAGGTAATCGCGGAAATGTACTTAAAACTCAATGAGCTGACGAGCAGCATATACTAAATGACCGGAGCAGAGCCTGCCGGGGCGAAGGCCCAGGCAGGCTCTGCTTGCTCAGATGAATGGAAAAAGACAGTCTGCGCCGGATTTCTGTAAAGAATGAGAGGAGCGCCTTGAGTCAGCAGGCGCAGACGAAACATGGACAAAGAGGTTGACGGATGCGTACATTTTTAGTGTATCTGAAACTGGAGCTGAAACGGGCGCTCAAGAGCGCCCCATATTTTCTTGCGGGAACAGCGGTGCTGGCAGTTCTTGTGGGCCTGATTGCCTTTGCGGCGGGAAGGGTGCTTTACTCGGAACGTGCAGTTGGGAATATCCGGGTGGGAGTCGTGCTGCCGCAACAGGATCCTGCGTCTGAGAAACTGATTTCCATGGTCTCCTCCCTGGAAAGCGTGTCCAGTCTGTGTGAATTCTCCTATGTGGATGAAAAAGAAGGGCGGGAGCAGATGAGGCAGGGAAAACTCTATGCCCTGATGCTGCTTCCGGAGGGGCTTTTGAGGGGGATTATGGACGGCACCAATACGCCGGTGACCATCGTATTTCCGGAAAATGCAGGGTTGGAGGCGGCGGTATTCAGGGAGCTTGCCGATGCAGGAACACAGATCCTGAAAACGGCTCAGGCGGCTGTCTATGCAGCGGATGAGCTGTGCAGCAGAATGGGAAGAGAGACACAGATTCCAAGCGCTGAGGCAGATATAAATTCCATGTATCTGAAATACGCACTGAACCGCTCCGTTTATTTCAGGACAGAGGAGGTAAGTGCCGTGGGAGAGGTGGGAACGGCCGCTTTTTATGGAATTTCAGCTTCTGTGATGGTGCTTTTGCTCCTGGGAATTCCGGCGGCCGGTTTCTTAAAGCCCTACTCGGAAATCATGGAGAGAAAGCTGTTCTTAATCGGTCTTTCACGGACAAAAAGACTTATAGCCAGGGCCGTGTGCCTGTGGCTGGCATTTGCGGCCGTGACGGCTGCGCCGTTTTTTCTGTGCTTTGGAATGGGATTCATGGAGAGCGGAGGATTCAGTATTCCCGTGTGGCTTATGGTTTGCATGGCGGCAGCCATGTGGACGATACTCATTTATGAGCTGGCCAGGAACGCATTTGCGGGGATCTGTGCGCTGTTTCTTACTGCAGCGGCCTCTGTTTTCATGGCGGGTGGCCTGATTCCTTCTGTCTTTCTCCCGGAGGCTGTACAGCGGGCGGGAAGCGTGACACCGGCAGCGATTCTGATGGACGCAGTACAGTGGATGGTGTCGGGAGGGGAGGCCTTTCCTGTACTCAGGCTTACAGTCCTGGGAGCAGCCGCTTTTCTGCTTGCGGCGGCAGTAAGGAGGAATTATGAATAAGACGGGACTTTGGTTTTTTCTGTCCCTGAAAAGACAGGTGAAGAGGATCTTTTTTCTGGTTCTTCTTTTTTTCCTTCCCGCTGGGCTGTGGTGCTTCAGGGCAGCCGGAGAGGGGGAGAGTGAGCAGGTGAAAGTAGCTCTCTATGCCGGGGAAAGCGCGTGGAACCGGAAAGTGGCAAAGGAGCTTCTTTCGGACACAGGATCTTTTGGCTTTTATGTGAGCAGCTCTGAGGAAGCGCTCAGGGAAGATGTGAAAGCGGGGCGGGCCGAGTGCGGTTATATTTTTCCGGAGGATCTTAAGGAGAGGCTGGAGACAGGAGACTATAAAAGGTGCATTGCGCTGGTCTCCTCCCCGTCAACCACAGCGGGAAGACTTTCTACGGAGATTGTATTTTCCGGTTTGTTTACCGTCTGGGGAAGGGAGCTCCTTGAGGCATATGCCGGTGAGGGAGAAGCCTTTTGCGGACAGAAGGACGTCTGGGAGCAGCTGGAACCCCTCTATGACAGGTATCTGAACAACGGGAGCACCTTTGCTTTTCAGTATGTCACCTCAGGGGGAAGCGCCCTGGAGGAGCCGACGCTTAAAACTTCTCCCCCTGCCAGAGGGATCGCGGCGGTGTTTATCTTTGTCATGGGACTTGCAGCGGCGGTGACTGTCTGCGAGGATATAAAAAAAGGCCTGTTCGGGACCATGTCCGGTCTGCGGCGGGAGGCGGCCATTATGGCCTGCCTGGCAGCGCCTGTATCTCTTGCCTGTCTCAGCGGGTTTGCAGGTCTGGGAGCGGCGGGAGTGCTCATGAGCCCAGCCGGGGAAGCAGGTCTTCTTCTGCTCTATGGCTGCAGCTGCACAGTCTTTTCCTGGGTTCTCTGCCGCCTGATCAGAAATCCTCTGGCCATCGCCTGCCTGATTCCTTTTTTTATTATCGGAAGCCTTGTCTTCTGCCCTGTTTTTGTGGATCTGTCCCTGTTCCTTCCGGCTTTGAAAACTGCGGGAAAGCTGTTTTTGCCCTGGTATTATCTGAAAGCAGCTGCGTTTCTGTAGGAGTTCTGCCGGCTGGAGAGTCCCGCCTTCTGCAGGCCCCAGGATAGGCTCCGGTCTCCGGCAGGGAGGAAAAGAAGATACAGGTCTGACTGTAAAGTCTTTTAAAAGACTGTGTCAGATTTTGGAAAACTCTCCTTAAACACATTGAAATTTAACAGGATTCTGACTATAATAAAAAAAGAGTACGCGATGCCCGGAGAAGCGGAGCATCCCGATACCGTAAAGGACGGCGTTTCTGCCGTCGGGCCCTGTGTGGCTGCGGCGCGGGTGCTCCGCTTTTTGCCGTCTCTGTATATAGGACCAAGGATTGATGAGGGGGAAGGAATCTGGCATGGAAGAGATGAATTTCGATGAGCTGCACCTTCTGGCAGATGAAAAAAAATACAGGAGCCTGAAGGAAAAACTGATAGAGATGAATGAGGTGGACATTGCCTCGTTTATCGAGGAGCTGGATTCTGAAAAGACGGTGGTGGTGTTCAGAACGCTCCCTAAGGAGATTGCCACAGATGTGTTTGCCTGCCTTCCGGTGGAGAAGCAGCAGCACATTATTACCAGCATCACGGATACAGAGCTTCAGTATATCATGGATGATCTGTTTGTGGATGATGCGGTGGATATGCTGGAGGAGCTTCCGGCTACCATTGTAAAAAGGGTGCTGAAAAATTCAAGCCCTGACACCAGAGCGCTGATCAACCAGTTTTTAAAATATCCTGAGAACAGTGCGGGAAGCGTGATGACAGCCGAATATGTGGGACTGAAAAAGGCCATGACGGTGGAGGAGGCCTTTGCCTACATCAGAAAATACGGGGTGGACAAGGAAACCATCTACACCTGCTATGTCATGGATGCGGCCCGCCATCTGGAGGGAGTCGTCACAGTAAAGGATCTTCTCATGAGCCCCTACACCACAACCATCGAGGAGATCATGGACACCCATGTGCTGAAGGCTGTCACCACAGAGGATCAGGAGGCCGTGGCGGCCATGTTCAATGAGTATGCCCTTTTAAGCCTTCCTGTTGTGGACGGGGAAAACCGGCTGGTGGGAATTATCACGGTTGACGACATTATGGATGTCATGGAGCAGGAGGCTACCGAGGACTTTGAGAAGATGGCGGCCATGAACCCCAGCGAGAAGCCCTACCTGAAAACGAGTGTGTTCCAGCTCGCCAAAAACAGGATCGTGTGGCTGTTAGTGCTGATGTTCAGCAGTATGGTCACGGGAGAGATCCTGACCCAGTATGAGGAGGCGTTCTCTGCGATCCCTCTGCTTGTTACCTTTATCCCCATGCTGATGAACACGGGAGGAAACTCGGGAAGCCAGGCCAGCACCATGATTATCCGAGGTATGGCGGTGGGAGAGATCAGCCCGGCAGACATTGTGAAGGTGGTGTGGAAGGAGCTGAGAGTCGGCGTTTTAGTGGGATTCTGCCTGGCTGTGGCAAACTTCATCCGTCTGAGCCTGTCCTATCCGGGACAGGAGATGATCTGCCTGACTGTAGTGCTGAGCATTTTCTGTATCGTCATTATTGCCAAGACGATCGGATGCACGCTGCCCATTATCGCAAAGGTGCTGCACCTGGATCCGGCCCTGATGGCATCCCCGATGATTTCCACGATCCTGGATGCCTGCAGTCTTGTCATCTACTTTAATTTTGCCTGCCACCTGCTGGATATGGCGGTTTAGCAAGCATCAGAAATCATTCAGGCTGCCTCTGTGAGGATAAAGGAGTTTCCGGGGCTATGCCAGAGGGCAGGATTTCAGTCCCACTCCAGGCTTGTATTTTTTCAGATAAGGCGATATAATTAAGTATCTTTAGCAGCAGTTCAGTTATCTGACTGGACTGAATTATCAAAGTGAGGAGTGTGGAGCTATGGAAAAGATCAGAACGAGATATGCCCCAAGCCCGACTGGGAAGATGCATGTCGGAAATTTAAGGACTGCACTGTACGCTTACCTGATTGCCAAGCATGAGGGCGGCGACTATATTTTAAGAATTGAGGATACGGATCAGGAGCGCTACGTGGAGGGCGCCACTGAGATTATTTATAATACCTTAAAGGATACGGGCCTGATTCACGATGAGGGCCCGGACGTGGGAGGACCGGTAGGTCCTTATGTCCAGAGCGACCGCCAGAAGGCAGGCATCTATATGGAGTATGCGAAAAAGCTCATTGACAAGGGGGAAGCATACTACTGCTTCTGTGATCAGGAGCGCTTAAACAGCCTGAGAAAGACCGTAAACGGCGAGGAAATTATGGTCTATGACAAGCACTGTCTGCACCTGTCCAAGGAGGAGGTTGAGGCAAACCTGGCTGCCGGAAAGCCTTTCGTCATCCGCCAGAACAATCCACAGGAGGGAAGGACAACCTTCCACGACGAGATTTACGGTGACATCAGCGTGGACAACTCGGAGCTGGACGACATGGTTCTTATTAAGTCCGACGGCTATCCCACCTATAATTTTGCCAACGTGGTCGACGACCATTTACAGAAAATCACCCATGTGGTGAGGGGAAATGAGTATCTTTCCTCCTCCCCGAAGTACAACCGCCTTTATGAGGCGTTTGGCTGGGAGGTTCCCGTGTACGTACACTGCCCGACCATCACAAATGAGGAGCACAAGAAGCTGAGCAAGAGAAGCGGTCACTCTTCCTACCAGGATCTCATCGACCAGGGCTTCCTCTCAGAGGCTGTGGTGAACTTCGTGGCGCTGTTAGGCTGGTCTCCGGAGAGCAACCAGGAAATCTTTACGCTGGACGAGCTGATTAAGCAGTTTGATTACAGACACATCAGCAAGTCGCCGGCAGTGTTTGATATGGTTAAGCTCAGATGGATGAACGGCGAGTATATGAAGGCTATGGACTTTGACCGGTTCTATGAGATGGCAGAACCCTATATCAAAGCCGTGATCAAAAAGGATCTGGATCTGAAGAAGATTGCAGCCATGGTGAAGACGAGGATTGAGGTGTTCCCGGACATTGCGGGACATATTGACTTCTTTGAGGAGCTTCCGGAGTACGATCCGCAGATGTACGTCCACAAGAAGATGAAATCCACAGAGGAGACTTCCTTAAAGGTGTTAAAGGACGTGCTGCCGATTCTGGAGGCCCAGGAGGATTTCTCCAATGACGCTCTCTATGAGAGACTGTCTGCCTACATTTCTGAAACAGGGGTAAAGACAGGCTTTGTTATGTGGCCTATCCGTACAGCTGTCTCAGGCAAGCAGATGACGCCTGCGGGGGCTACGGAGATTATGGAGGTTCTCGGAAAAGAGGAATCCTTAAAGAGAATCAGAAAAGGAATCGAGCTTCTCGAGAAATAGAAGAGATGCTTAAATATAAAGAGGGATGCCTTGCGGGTGGGTTCCGCGGCATCCTTCTTTGATGTATGAGGCAGCGACGCGCAGGCCGCAGCGCTGCAGGAAGTCTGTTGGAGGGAGCGAGTGGACAGGTATGCCATTTAATAAAGCGCAGGAGGCGGCGGTAAACCACGGGGAAGGCCCCATGATGGTCCTTGCCGGGCCGGGCTCGGGAAAGACGACAGTGGTGACACACAGGGTGCAGAGCCTGATTGAGAGGCATGGAGTCAACCCCTCATCGATTCTTGTCATCACATTTACGAGGGCCGCAGCCAGAGAAATGAAGGAGCGGTTTGAGCGTCTGATGGAGGGGCGGTGCCTGCGGGGGCAGGTGAGCTTTGGAACCTTCCATGCCGTTTTTTTCAGGATCCTCAAGCTGGCCTACGGCTATGAGGCAGCCGATATTATCAGGGAGGATCAGCGGCTTCGCTTTATGCGGGAACTGGTGGCAAAGGAGCAGCTGGAGCCGGAGGACGAAAATGAGCTGATCGCCTCCCTTCTTTCAGAGATAAGCTCTGTGAAGGGAGAGCTGATTGATCTTGACCACTATTATGCAAAGAGCTGCTCGGAGGAGGCCTTCAAGCGAATCTATGCAGGCTATGAGGAGAGACTCAGAAGAAACAGAAAGATCGACTTTGATGACATGCTTGTAATGTGCTATGAGCTGTTCCGGCAGCGGCCGGATATTCTGGGGGCCTGGCAGAAAAAGTATGCCTATATTTTGGTGGACGAGTTTCAGGACATTAACCGGCTGCAGTATGAGATTGTGCGGATGCTTGCAGCCCCCCGGAACAATCTGTTTATTGTGGGGGACGATGATCAGTCCATCTACCGGTTTCGGGGAGCGAGGCCGGAGATTATGCTGGGTTTCGAGCGGGACTATCCAGATGCCGGGAGAGTTCTTCTCGATGTCAACTACCGCTCCACGAAGGAGATTGTGGACGCGTCCCTGCGTCTGATCGGAAACAATGAAAAACGCTTTAAAAAGTCCCTGAGGACGGCTGGAAGCAGAGGCAGAAAGGTGATCACCCGTGTCTGGAAGGATGAGGAGGAGGAGAACAGCCGCATCGCCGAGGAGATCCGGATGTACAGCGAGGCAGGCTGTGCCTACCGGGACATCGCCGTTCTCTACCGCACCAATTCAGGCCCCCGCAGGCTTATAGAAAAGCTGATGGAGTACAACCTGCCCTTTAAAGCCAGGGATGTGGTCCCGAATCTCTATGAGCACTGGATCTCAAAAAATATTCTGGCCTACATCCGGGTGGCTCTGGGAAGCAGGGAGAGGGGAGAAGTGCTTCAGATGATCAACCGTCCGGCCCGGTATATCAGCAGGGATGCCCTTCAGGCGCCGCAGATCTCCTTTGACGAGGTCAAGGGCTATTACCGGGACAAGGACTGGATGGTGGAGCGGATCGAAAGCCTGGAATTTGACCTGACGGCAATCAGCCGCATGTCGCCTCTTGCGGCCGTCAATTATATCAGGAAGTCCGTGGGATACGATGCCTGGCTTTACGAGTACGCGGCCGCCCACCGGATGAAGGCAGATGAATTGCTGGAAACGGCAGACCAGCTTAAGGCGAGCGCTGCCCGCTACAAAACCTTCGACGTCTGGTTTTCCCATATCAGCGAATATGGGGAGGAGCTGAAACGCCAGGCCAGGGAGAGGGAGCAGACGGCAGATGCTGTGACCCTGTCTACCATGCACAGCTCCAAGGGGCTGGAGTACAGGGTGGTCTATATTCTGGATGCCAATGAGGGAGTGACGCCTCACAGCAAGGCTGTCCTGGACGCAGATATCGAGGAGGAGAGACGGCTGTTCTATGTGGCCATGACCAGGGCAAAGCAGAGGCTCCACGTGTACAGCGTAAAGGAGAGATACCATAAGCCGGCGGAGGTTTCCAGGTTTGTGGAGGAGTATCTGGACGGGGAGGAAGAGCAGACGGTATTGTGATGGAAAGAAAACCGGGATAAGAGCTGAAGCGGTTTCTGAAACCGGGGGATGGAAAAATGGAAAGAGAGGTGGAACCGGATGGGCTGTGTGCATATTTACTGCGGCGACGGAAAGGGAAAGACCACTGCCGCCGTCGGGCTGGCTGTGCGGATGCAGGGATGCGGGGGATATGTGATAGCTGCCCGCTTTTTAAAGACAGATGAGTCGGGGGAAGTGGGGGCTTTGAAAAGCCTTCCCGGCATCGAGCTTTTGCCGTGCGACAGAAGCTTCGGGTTTACCTGGCAGATGACAGATGCCCAGAGGGAGGAAGCGTCCGGTTACTATGGAGCCATGTTTGAGCGGGCGCGCGAAAGGGCTCTGGAGCTCTGCGATAGGCTGGAGG
Organism: Clostridium sp. AM29-11AC; assembly: GCF_003480545.1. Taxonomy (NCBI): domain Bacteria; kingdom Bacillati; phylum Bacillota; class Clostridia; order Eubacteriales; family Clostridiaceae; genus Clostridium; species Clostridium sp. AM29-11AC. The sequence goes on along the minus strand of NZ_QUJI01000005.1, from coordinate 77,602 downwards.
AAAAAGAGCGGGAGGAGAAAAAGAATGCCGTCCCGGACAGAGACTGCCGGGCGCTTTTGATCCTTGACGAGATCTTCGCAGCCTGCAGCGGCGGATTTGTGCAGGAGAAGAAAGTGGTGGATTTTCTGCGAAAGAGGCCTCATAACCTTGAGGTGGTCATGACAGGCAGAAATCCGTCAGAAGAACTTCTGGGAGAGGCGGACTATATCTCAGAGATTGTGTGCAGGAGACATCCCTTTGAGAAGGGGATGACAGCCCGCCGGGGGATTGAATACTGAACCTCTGCCGGCCCCATGAGAAGTGTATCAATCCGGCGGCCGCACAGGAGGAAGAACTCTCAGGAGAGAATGGAAAGGACAGTGAGAATGAACAGAGCAAAAAAGCCGCAGATGAGCCTGATCACGAAGGAAATGCGGCTGAGATACTTAAACGAGATGGAGAAGAAACATCCGGGATACATCTATGAGAGGGACAAGCTTTACATGCTCGTCTACACTTTTACGGGAGTCAGGCTGGTATACAGCCTGCTCTATATCATGCTGATCTTGTTTTATCAGACTCTCGTGCCGAGCGGGATCAGCCTGTCCAGCGGGTTTGTCAGTCTGTTCGGCACAGCAGTATTCTATTTCTGGTATACCCTGCTTTTGACCTCCGGGTGGGCCGTGGCGGCGCTGATGATAGCGGCCAGGGGAATCGGTCTGGTTATGGGAGGAACCTCCCTCTTAAACAGCGCTCCGGTGCTGGTCATGGGTCTGCCGGGATTAACAGCCCTTCCCGCCATTTTCATTATGACAGCGGGGATGGTTTTACAGTTCATAGAGGCGGTATTCTGTATCTATGTAGTCTTTGAGCCAAAGGCGGCCATGACAGTCAGGCTGAACCGCCAGATGGGATCCTGGTTTATGACGAACCAGGTGTCGAGGGATACGCTTGAGCGCATGGCCGGATATAAAAATGAAGCCCAGGACAGCATAGGGGACAGGGAGGAAAGCGAGGAAAGCGAGGAAAGCGAAGAAAGCGGCGGCAGGGAGAGGACTCAGGATGCAGACTGCGCAGAAAAAGGGGATGACCAGGGGAGAACCCCCTCCGGTTCAGAGCGGGAGGAATAGAGACGGCCTGCAGCTATTTTCAGACCCGCCGCAGGTCTTCCCGGAGAATGCAGGAATTCACAGGAAAAGCAGGTGAAAAGCTGCTTGATTTTTCGCCTTTTCTCTGATAAAGTTTAAAAAGAAGGACGCCCTGTCCTGCCGCGCAGGAGAAAGGCCCGAAAGGCGGACCATGCAGAGAGAGGTCCGGGGCTTCACAGTGAAAGATAAAACAGAAAGGTAAGAAAATCTATGGCTGAAAACAAGAATGTAAATCCGGCAGCAGAGAATGAGGAAGAGATGACAGTGACCCTGACACTGGATGACGGAAGAGAACTGGAATGTGTAGTTCTCACTATTTTCCCGGCCGGTGAGAAGGAGTATATTGCCCTGCTTCCCATGGATGATGAGGACAGTGAAGAGGGAGAGGTTTACCTGTACCGCTATACAGAGGACGAGAACGGAGAGCCGAACCTTGAGAACATCGAGGACGACGATGAGTATGAGATCGTCGCTGACGCCTTCGACGAGCTCCTTGACGAGCAGGAGTACGACGAGCTGGTCGGCGAGGACGAGTTAGAAGAATAAGAGGTGTGGAAAACCCCCATGTTTTTTTGTTCTAGAAAAGTCACAAAAAAACATGGGGGTTTTCCTGGGGGAAGGGAAACGGGGGTGTCTCTTCCCTCCCAAGAAAAAAAACGAGGATATTTTGTGACTTCGCTGGAACAAAATATCCTCGTTTTTTTCTACATACTATACATTGAAGCGGAACAGGATTACATCTCCGTCCTTTACCACGTATTCCTTGCCCTCCATGCGGACAAGGCCCTTTTCCTTTGCTGCGGTGTACGTTCCGCAGTCCAGAAGATCCTGGTAGTTGACAACCTCGGCCTTGATGAAGCCTCTCTCGAAGTCGGAGTGAATCTTTCCGGCTGCCTGGGGAGCTTTTGTGCCGACCTTGATGGTCCAGGCTCTCGTCTCCGTCTCTCCGGCGGTCAGATAGCTGATGAGGCCAAGAAGGCGGTAGCTTGCGGCGATCAGCTTGTCGAGCCCGGATTCCTTCAGCCCCAGATCCTCCAGGAACATCTTTTTCTCATCTTCGTCCAGTTCTGCAATCTCCTGCTCAATCTGGGCGCAGATGACAAATACCTCGCTGCCGTTTTCAGCTGCAAATTTTCTGACTTCCTGGACATAGGCATTGCCGGCCGCGTCATCCGCCAGATCATCCTCGGCTACATTGGCGGCGAAAATCACAGGCTTCCAGGTTAAGAGATTTAAGGAGGAGATAAAGGCCAGCTCGTCCTCATCCTCTGTCTCATAGCTTCTGGCCAGCTTTCCTTCCTCCAGATGGGCGTACATGGCTTTCAGGATTTCAAGCTCCTTTGCGAGAGCCTTGTTTCCCATGGCGCTCTTTGTAGTCTTTGCGATGCGGCGCTCCAGAATCTCCATATCAGAGAAAATCAGCTCCAGATCAATGGTTTCAATATCTCTTAAGGGGTTTACGCTTCCGTCTACATGTACAACGTTGGGATCATCGAAGCAGCGAACTACATGGACGATAGCGTCTACTTCGCGGATGTTGGAGAGAAACTGGTTTCCGAGTCCCTCGCCCTTGGAAGCTCCCTTTACCAGACCGGCAATGTCCACAAATTCGATGACAGCCGGGGTAATCTTGGCAGAATTATAGAGCGCTGCCAGCTTCTGGAGTCTCTCGTCGGGAACGGGAACGACGCCCACATTCGGGTCGATGGTGCAGAAGGGATAGTTGGCGGACTCGGCGCCGGCCTTTGTCAGAGAGTTGAATAATGTACTTTTTCCTACGTTTGGTAAACCTACGATACCTAATTTCATAATACGTATCCTTTCTATTCTTCAGGGCTGCTTCAGGCACGGCACGCGGCAGAATACCTGCGGCAGAAGCCCTGTTTTTTTATCGGCTGATAGTCTTTTATAAGAATAGCATAGAATGGGGGGAAAGAAAAGAGAAAAATGTTTGCTTTTCTGCCTGCGATATATTAAGATAAGAGATTGAGGTATAAGGAAACTGCTGCTTTTTGAATTTAAAGCGGCATAGTGAAGGAGGAAATTGGATGAGTCACAAAAACGGAAGCTTCAGCAGCTCGCTGGGCTTTGTACTTGCCTGTGTGGGCTCAGCGGTGGGGCTTGGAAATATCTGGATGTTTCCCTACCGCCTGGGGCAGTATGGAGGGGCGGCCTTTCTGGTCCCCTATATATTCTTTGTGGTGCTGTTCGGTTTGACCGGCCTGTCAGCGGAGTTCGCCATCGGCAGGCGCGCCAGGACGGGAACCCTCGGCTCCTATGAGCTGTGCTGGGGAGACGGACAGAAAGACGGCTTCAGAAAGACGGTGGGAAAGGCAATCGGCTGGATTCCGCTTATCGGGTCTCTGGGAATTGCGATCGGCTACTCCATTATCATCGGATGGGTGCTGCGCTCATTTGCAGGCTCCCTGACAGGAAGCATTCTGAACACAGATTCTGCAGAATATTTTTCTCAGGTTACAGGCAGCTTCGGAAGCCTGCCCTGGCATATTGCCGTAGTTCTCATTACCGTGCTGATCCTGCTCACAGGCTCAGTTACCCAGATTGAGAAGGCCAACCGTATCATGATGCCGGTATTTTTTGTACTGTTTGCCGTGCTGGCTGTGCGGGTGTGCTTCCTGGACGGTGCAGGGGCAGGCTATCGCTTTCTCTTTGTGCCGAAGTGGGAACAGCTGAAAAATGTGGATACCTGGGTTATGGCTATGGGACAGGCGTTTTTCTCCCTCTCCATCACAGGCTCCGGCATGATCGTTTACGGCTCCTATCTCAATAAGGATACAGACATTATCGGAGCATCCATGAGGACCGTGGGCTTTGACACAGTAGCAGCCATGCTTTCGGCTCTTGCCATCATGCCCGCTGTGTTTGCCTTTGGAATCGAGCCGAATTCCGGACCGTCCCTGATGTTTATCACAATCCCGAAGATTTTTTCGCAGATGCCCATGGGACAGTTTTTTTCTGCTATCTTCTTCCTGTCCGTGGTGTTTGCAGGGATTACCTCTTTAATTAATATGTTCGAGGCAGTCATTGAGAGCTGGCAGCACAAATTCGACATACCGCGCCGCCTGGCTGTGGCGCTCTGCGGAATCATCTGCCTGGGCATCGGCGTGTTCCTGGAACCGGAGGCATACGTGGGAAGCTGGATGGATTTTATCACCATTATTGTCACCCCTCTCGGCGCTGTGCTGGGAGCCGTATCGGTTTACTATGTATTCGGATACAGGAAAATCAGGAAAGAGCTGGAAACCGGCAGAAAGACACCTGTTCCCGGCTGGTTTGGAGGAGTGGCCAGATATCTGTATGTACCGCTGACGGTTGTGGTATTTATTCTGGGAATTATCTATAAGGGAATTGGGTAGAAAAACGGCGGTTTCCGAGCCCTGTTTGTCGAAAAAGAGGATACAATGTCGAGCGAATGTGTTTGATTTTTGGGGATTCGTGACTTAAAATAAAAATCGCATCGAAAGGAGAACGTGTATGACGGAAGGTGCAGACATAAGTTTTGTCCATCTCGGTATAACGATCGAGCATCTGAGGAACAGTATTTCTATCGGAGGATTTGAAATTGCCTATTATGGAATTATCATAGGATGCGGTATGCTTGCCGGGATTTATATGGCGCAGAGGGATGCGCGCAGGAGAGGACAGAATCCTGAAATCTATCTGGATTTTGCCCTGTATGCGATCATCTTTTCCATCATAGGAGCCAGACTGTACTATGTCATTTTTAACTGGGACCTTTATAAGAATGATCCAATCCAGATTTTCAATCTGCGGGGAGGCGGGCTGGCTATCTACGGAGGAATTATCGGGGCCGTCCTGACGTTGATTGTATTTTCAAGGATCAAGAAGACTTCGTTCTTTTCGATGGCAGACAGCGGATGTATCGGACTGGTGACAGGGCAGATTATCGGACGGTGGGGTAATTTTTTCAACTGCGAGGCCTTCGGCGGCTACACAGATAATCTGTTCGCAATGAGAATTAAAATGTCACTGGTAAATCCTTCTATGATTTCACAGGGGCTTCTCGAACATAGAATAGTGGAAAACGGGGTGGAGTATATACAGGTTCACCCGACCTTCCTCTATGAATCGCTCTGGAATGTAGGAGTCCTGATTTTTCTGCTGTGGTACCGAAAGAGAAAAAGGTTCGATGGAGAGGTGCTGTGGGTGTATCTTTTGGGATATGGACTCGGTCGCGCATGGATAGAAGGGCTTCGCACCGATCAGCTTCTGTTCTTTGGCACGGGTATTCCTGTATCCCAGGCATTGTCGATGATTCTGGTGGCTGCCTCAGCAGCCGTTATCATCTGGAAACGATTGCGGTTAAAAACAGGGATAAAAGGAGAATAGAAATGGCAAATGCAAAAGAAGAGTTAGTGGAGAAAATCGAGAGGGTGAGAAAAAAAATGGATCTCTGCATCGAGCGCAGGGAAGAATACCGGAAGATATACGAGTACAGCGTGGAACTTGACGAACTGCTGAATCAGTATATTGTGGCCGGCTATTAGAATGGGATAATTCTCAGAGATTCTTAAACACATATTGCAACAAAGCCGCATGCAGGCGCTGTCGTTATGGCAGCGCCTGTTTTGCATATCCGGCGGCCGGCGCAGAAAGACAGCCCTTTTTTGACCGGAAAAGAGGGGGCCTGAAAAGATGCCTGCCTGCCGGAAAAACGTGAAAACGAGATGAAAATTCAGCTAATTTTCCAAATGGAAAAAATTGCCGGCCCGATCTTTGCAATTTACATAATTTTTTTTGAAAAATTCCTTGCTATTTTTTTTCGTATGTACTACTATTATAAATACAAAGTGGTAGAAAGTGGCGGAAAGTGGGGCCCGGTGGGGCGCTATGGAGGCCGAGTGGCAGCTTCGGCCAGCAGGTGGTTTTATGTTCAAAGGAGAGTACAGTCATACAATAGATGCCAAGGGGCGTCTGATTATGCCATCGAAATTCAGAGAACAGCTCGGAGATGAATTTGTCGTAACAAAGGGACTCGACGGCTGTTTATTTGTGTATGACAATTCTGAGTGGACCGCCTTTGAGGAGAAGCTGCGGGCGCTGCCGCTGACGAACCAGAATGCCAGAAAGTTTACGAGATTTTTCCTTGCCGGAGCTTCGGACTGTGAGGTGGACAGGCAGGGAAGGATTCTGATTCCGGCTGTGCTCAGGGAGTTTGCCCATCTGGAAAAAGAGGTGACTCTGGTGGGAGTGGGAAGCAGAATTGAGATTTGGAACCGGGCGCTCTGGGAAGAGAAGAATGTCTATGACGACATGGAGGACATTGCCGAAAATATGGAGGGACTGGGAATATGACATTTTCACACACATCTGTCCTTTTGTACGAAACGGTGGACAGCCTGAATATCAGGCCGGACGGAATTTACGTGGACGGAACCCTCGGCGGGGGAGGACATGCCTCCCTGGTGCTCAGCCGGCTGGGAGAGGGCGGAAGGCTGATTGGACTTGATCAGGATGCAGATGCCATCGCGGCGGCGACAGAGAGGCTGAAGCCCTACGGGGACCGGGTAACTGTGATCCGGACAAACTATGAAAATATCAAGGAGGCCCTGGCCTCTCTGGGAATTGCAAAGGTGGACGGCATTTACCTGGATTTGGGAGTTTCCTCCTACCAGCTTGATACGGCTGAGAGAGGCTTCACGTACAGGGAAGACGACGCTCCTCTTGACATGCGGATGGATCAGAGAAGGTCAGAAACGGCAAAGGATATTGTAAACGGCTACAGCGAGATGGAGCTTTACCGGATTATCCGGGATTACGGGGAAGACCGGTTTGCCAAAAATATTGCAAAGCATATCGTTAAAGCCAGACAGGAAAAGGAGATTGAGACGGCAGGGGAGCTGACAGAGATCATCAGGGCAGCGATTCCGGCAAAAATCAGGGCTACGGGAGGACATCCGGCAAAGCGGACGTTTCAGGCAATCAGGATAGAGCTGAACCGGGAGCTGCAGGTGCTGGAAAACTCCATCGACACGATGATCGAGCTTCTGAATCCGGGAGGAAGGCTTTCTGTCATTACCTTCCACTCCCTGGAGGACCGGATTATAAAAAACAGATTCCGCATCAATGAAAATCCCTGTACCTGCCCGCCGGAATTTCCGGTGTGTATGTGCGGAAAGAAGAGCAGGGGACGCGTGGTGACGCGAAAGCCCATTTTACCTTCTGATGAAGAACTCTCGGCAAATAAGAGATCAAAGAGCGCCAAGCTGAGAGTGTTCGAAAAAGCAGGCGATCAGAAGCAGTAAACCGGAGGCTTTCCGGGTTTTGAAATGTGAGGAGGAGAAACCATGGCTGCAAGAAAACGGACTGTATATGAGACGTATACGGATGGAAATACGGTTAGAAAGGTCAGACGGGCGCCGCAGGAGCGTGAGAGACGGCAGGAAGAAGAACAGCGCAGGCGGCAGCTGCAGTCAGAGATCAGACGCAGCCAAATGGTAAGAAGGAATAGAGAAAAGGCTCTCAGGATGGATGCACCTTACGTGCTGGCATTAACTGTGGCAGCGATTGTCACGCTGGCTATCTGTATGCAGTACCTTCAGCTCCGGTCATCCATCACCACGAGAATCGGAAATATCGAGAGCCTGGAACAGGACGTGGAGGCGCTGAAGGCTGAGAATGACGCCCTCGAAACAAGCATCAATACATACGTGGATCTGGATCATATCTATGATGTCGCTACAAAAGAGCTGGGCATGGTCTATGCAAATAAGAATCAGATTCTTTTGTACGATAAAACAGAAAGCGAGTATGTAAGACAGTATGAAGACGTCCCAGAACACGAATAACAGGCAGCCGTTCAGAAGATACATGCAGGAGAAGCTGGCAATTACCGTACTGGTAATGATGCTGGCTTTAATTGCTCTTGTCGTCATTCTTTACACGATTGTCCAGGAAAAGAACGAGGAATATACACAGGTGGTGTTGGGGCACCAGGATTATGAGAGCAGAACCATTCCCTACAGACGCGGAGACATTGTGGATCGGAACGGCTCCTACCTGGCCACCAGCGAGAAAGTCTACACTCTGATTCTGGATCCGAGGCAGATGTACTCTGATGAGAGAAATGAGTGTGTGGAACCGACCATTCAGCTTTTAAACGAGTGCTTCGGATTTGACACTGCGGAATTGAGGGAAACTATCACAGGCAGAAAAGACAGCTCCTACATTCGCTACAGGAAGCAGATGACCTTTGAGGAAAAGGAACAGTTTGAGACAGCTTCCAGGGAGAGGAACGAGGCATTCAAAAAAAACAATGAGGCAAAGAAAATCCTGGGCGTCTGGTTTGAGGATGAGTACCGAAGGGTGTACCCAAACGGCGCCACTGCCTGCAATGTGATCGGCTTTGCCCAGAAGGATGGAAGCACCGGTTCAGGAGGAATTGAACAGTACTATAACAGTGAGCTGATTGGAAACAATGGCCGCGAATACGGATATCTGACCGACGATTCCAACCTGGAGCGGGTAATTAAGCCTGCAGAGAACGGAAATACAGTAGTTTCCACCATTGACCTTAACATTCAGAAAATCTGTGAAAAATACATTGACGAGTGGCAGGCGGGAATCGGAAGCAACGTGGCGGCAGTCATTGTGATGGATCCCAAGAGCGGAGAGATTCTGGCCATGGATACCAGCACGCGGTATGATTTGAACAATCCCTATGATTTGAGCGCTTACTATTCCCAGGAAGAAATAGACGCCATGGACGAGAAGGCAAAGTCAGATGCATGGTACAAGCTGTGGAGAAACTTCTGCGTCAATGACACCTATGAGCCGGGCTCTCCCCAGAAGGCCTTCACTGTGGCCGGAGCCCTGGAGGAGAATATCATCAACGGAAATGAGAGCTTTGACTGCGGAGGTTTTCTCTCCATCGGAGGACACGATATTCACTGTGTTTCCAGGTTTGGACACGGCCCGACGACAGTTGTGCAGGGTCTGATGAAATCCTGCAACGTGGTCATGATGAATATTTCCCGGATGGAGGGAACGGATATTTTTGCCAAGTATCAGAGTATTTTTGGCTTCGGGCAAAAAACGGGAATCGACCTTCCGGGAGAGGCCGATGCGGCGACACTGATTTATACGGCTGAAAACATGGGCCCTGCCGATTTGGCCACCAACTCCTTCGGACAGAACTACAACTGCACCATGATACAGATGGCTGCAGCATATGCCTCCCTGATCAACGGAGGCTCCTACTACGAGCCCCATGTGATGAAGCAGATTCTCAATGAACAGGGCTCAGTGGTGGAAAAAAGGGAGCCTCTGCTTGTGAGAGAGACGATCTCCCAGGAAACCTCAGACTTTATCAATGAGGCCCTCTACCAGACCGTCTCAGGCGAGGGCGGAACTGCCAAAGCGGCTGCCGTGGCAGGATACGAGATAGCCGGAAAAACGGGAACGGCTGAGAAGTATCCGAGAAGCGCCAAGAACTATCTGGTTTCCTTCATCGGGCATGCACCGGCCCATGATCCTCAGGTGCTCTGCTATGTGGTGCTTGACACACCGCATCTGGAAGGAACAGAACAGGCTCATTCCACCTTCGCCAGCGAGATTTTCAGCAAGATTATGGCAGAGGTGCTTCCTTATATGAATGTATTTCCGGATTCCGAGGCAGCACCTGCCGATGAGGAGATGGCAGAGCTTCCGGAGGGAATTACCAGCCAGGAGCCGGAGGAAGGCGAGGAGGAGAGCACGGAAGCGCCGACGAACGCAGACGGCGAAACCTATCCTGTCTATGATGAGGAATTTATCGATGACGGCGTAAGCTACCCGGAAAGACTGCCGGGCAGTCCGGAACAGAGCGCTGCCGATCCGGGAGAGACGTCAGGAAGCGAAGCTTCCGCAGAGCAGCCCTCAGATTCGGAAACAGGTGAAAGTCAGAGTCAGGGAGCGGAAAGCGCGGCAGACCAGACAGTGGACGAAAATCAGGAGTCAGAGGGCGGCGCGGCATCGCCTGAAGGGGAAGAGCCGGTTTCACCGGTATCAGGCGCCCAGGGAGAAGCCGGCGCGTAGAGAGACGGGCGGGACGGAAGTGAATCCGTAAGCCTGCGATTACAAACACATAAAATGTTTTTTTTCCAATATACTGTACCAAGCAGAGAGAAAGACGCCCTCTGCCGTAAGGGGACAGGGCGGTGAAGGGATGCGGTATGGAGCGGAGAAGAACGCGACACAGAGAAAGAATAGCTCTCCTGTGCGGACTCTTATGCCTCTGTATGGCTGGTCTGACAGGACGGCTATTTTTTCTTATGACCTTTCGGGCAGAGGAGTACAGCGCCATGGCAGAGGATCTCCACCAGAGGGAGCGGTCAATCAAGGCTGCCAGAGGGAGAATTCTGGACAGAAACGGAACGGTCATTGCCGACAACAGGACAGTATGTACCGTTTCTGTGGTGCACAATCAGATAACAGAGCCGGAGCGGACGGCGGAGGTTCTGAGCCGGGAACTGTCCATCCCCCTTGAGGATGTGAAAAAGAAGGTGGAGAAATACACGGCCAGGGAAATCATAAAGACGAATGTGGACAAGGAAATCGGGGACAGGATCCGGGAAATGGCTCTTCCGGGCGTCAAGGTGGATGAGGACTACAAGCGGTATTACCCCTATGACAGCCTGGCATCCAGGGTGCTTGGTTTTACAGGCGGGGACAATCAGGGGATCATAGGACTGGAGGTGCAGTATGAATCCTGGCTCAAGGGAGAGAACGGCTTGATCCTGACACTGGCGGATGCGGCCGGGGTGGAGATTGAGAACGCAGCCGAGGATCGCATAGAGCCGATACCGGGACATGATCTGACGGTAAGCCTGGACGTGAATATCCAGAAGTATGCGGAACAGGCCGCCTACCAGGTGATGGAGAAAAAATCGGCAAACAGTGTTTCCGTCATTGTCATGAATCCGAAAAACGGGGAGATTCTCGCTATGGTGAATGTGCCGGAGTTTAACCTGAATGAGCCATTTAACCTGACTGCAGGGATGGAGGCTGAACATAAGGAGGAGGGACAGACTGTATGGCTGCCTGCGTCTGCCGAAGCCCAGGGAGAGGAAAAGACAGATGAGCCCCCGGAAGAGGCCGGCGGAGGCGAGGCGAAAAAGAGACAGGATCTCCTGAACCAAATGTGGAGAAACAAGTGCATTAACGATACCTATGAGCCCGGCTCTACCTTTAAGATTATCACAGCCGCCGCAGGGCTGGAGGCAGGCGTGGTGGATCTGGACGACACCTTTTCCTGCCCTGGTTTTCGGATTGTGGAGGATCGGAAGATCCGCTGCCACAAGGTCGGCGGCCATGGAGGTGAAACCTTCCTTCAGGGTATGATGAATTCCTGCAATCCGGTGCTCATCGATGTGGGACAGAGGCTGGGGGTGGACAATTATTACAGGTACTTTGAACAGTTCGGTCTGATGGGAAAGACAGGGGTGGATCTGCCCGGGGAGGCGGCCACGATCATGCACCGGAAGGAAAATATGGGCGCTGTGGAGCTGGCCACTGTTTCTTTTGGGCAGTCCTTCCAGATCACCCCCCTTCAGCTCATCACCACAGCTTCCTCCATCATTAATGGGGGAAACAGGGTGACACCGCATTTTGCCCTGCGGGCTGAAAATCCGTCTACCGGTATTGTCCATGAATTTGAGTACAAAGAAAAGGGAAGAATTCTCTCAGAGGAAACAAGCGCCGCCATGCGCTATATTTTAGAGCAGGTGGTGGCAGAGGGGAGCGGAAAAAACGCGAAGATAGAGGGCTACCGCATCGGCGGAAAGACGGCCACCTCGGAAAAGCTGCCCAGAAGCAGAAAAAAGTATATTTCCTCCTTTCTGGGCTTTGCCCCGGCGGATGATCCGCAGGTGATTGCCCTTATCACTATCGACGAGCCGGAGGGAGTCTATTATGGAGGAACCATAGCAGCCCCGGTGGTGGGAGATATTTTTGAAAACATCCTGCCGTATCTGGGAATTCCAAGGGCGGAGGAGGAGTCAACTAACAGTTGATTATTCCAGGAAAAAGACGTATACTAATCAGGAGTCTTGGGATCGTGTAAAACAGATAAGCCGCGTCCTTTCGGAGCTGTGGCCGCAGTATCACAAAAGACTACATAAGAATCTGAGGTGTGACATGGTAAACGAAACAATTCTGGCAGTTATTACGGCATTCATTATCAGCGCAGTCATGTGCCCGATCGTGATACCGTTTCTGCACAAGCTGAAATTTGGCCAGCAGGTCAGGGAGGACGGCCCGCAGGCCCATCTGAAAAAGCAGGGAACTCCGACCATGGGCGGAGTGGTGATTCTGGGAGCGATTGTGATTACCTCCCTTCTCTATATCAGGGATTATCCGAAAATTATCCCGATTCTGTTTGTGACAGTGGGCTTTGGCATTATCGGTTTTCTGGATGACTATATTAAGATTGTGATGAAGCGGTCAGAGGGGTTAAACCCGAAGCAGAAGCTCATCGGACAGTTTGTGATTACAGGCATTTTCGCCTATTACCTGATCAGCAGCAGGGAGGTGGGTACCTCCATGCTGATTCCGTTCACCGGCGGCTTTGACGACGGCTTTTTCCTGGAACTTCCGCCGGTTCTGTTTATACCGGCTCTGTTTTTTATCGTGCTGGGTACGGACAATGGAGTAAATTTCACAGACGGCCTTGACGGCCTCTGCACCAGTGTGACGATTCTGGTGGCGACCTTCTTTACGATTGTGGCCATCGGCGAGAACACGGGCATCAGTCCCATTACCGGGGCTGTGGTGGGAAGTCTTCTCGGCTTTCTTCTGTTTAATGTGTATCCGGCCAAGGTGTTTATGGGAGATACCGGCTCTCTGGCTCTGGGAGGCTTTGTGGCGTCCAGCGCATTTATGATGCAGATGCCGATTTTCATCGCTCTGGTGGGACTGATTTATCTGGTAGAGGTGTTGTCAGTCATTATCCAGGTAACCTACTTTAAGAGTACAGGGGGAAAGCGGATTTTCAAGATGGCGCCGATCCATCACCACTTTGAGCTGTGCGGATGGTCGGAGACGAGAGTAGTGGCAGTATTTTCAATTATAACGGCAATCCTTTGCCTGATTGCGTACTTAGGATTATAGGAGGAAATGGACAATGAGTCAGAAAGTATTGGTAGCAGGAAGCGGAATCAGCGGAATTGCAGCGGCGAAGCTCCTTCTCGACATGGGAGGAGAGGTAGTTCTCTATGACGGAAACGAAAAGCTGAGAGAAGAGGATCTGAGAAAGAAATTTGATGAAAATGCAAAGGTGAGCTTTGTGCTGGGTGAGCTGACACGCACGGATCTGCTGGGCGTGGAGCTTTCGATTATCAGCCCGGGAATCTCCCTGGAGGCTCCTTTCGTGTCCGTCATTGATCAGGCGGGAATCCCCATCTGGAGCGAGATCCAGCTGGCCTACCACTGTGCGAAGGGAAGGCTGGCGGCCATCACGGGAACCAACGGAAAGACGACGACGACAGCGCTGACGGGAGAGATTATGAAGGCCCACTATGACAGCGTATTCGTGGTGGGAAATATCGGAGATCCCTATACAGCTCACGCTCTGGAAACCACAGAGAAGTCGGTGACAGTAGCGGAGGTTTCCAGCTTCCAGCTTGAAACCATCATGGATTTCAGACCGAATGTCAGCGCCATCTTAAATATCACCCCGGATCACTTAGACAGGCATAAAACCATGGAGCGCTACATCGAGATTAAGGAGGGAATCACAAAGAACCAGAAGGAAAACGATGTGTGCGTCTTAAATTACGATGATCCGGTGCTTAGAGAGTTCGGGGAAACCTTAAAGTGTAAGGTTGTCTATTTTTCCAGCCGCGAGAAGCTGAAAAAAGGCCTGTTCCTGGACGGAGATCAGATCGTATACAAGGACGGCGAGACAGTGACGGAGATTGTAAACATCCATGAGCTCAAGCTCCTTGGACGCCACAACCACGAGAACGTCATGGCAGCAGTGGCCATTGCCATGAACATGGATGTTCCCATGGACACCATCCGACGGGTGGTAAAACGGTTTGAGGCGGTGGAGCACCGCATTGAATTCGTGACAGAGCGGTTCGGTGTAAAATATTACAACGACTCTAAGGGAACGAACCCGGATGCAGCCATGCAGGCCATCAAGGCCATGCCGGGCCCGACGCTTCTCATCGCCGGAGGCTATGACAAGCACTCTGAGTATGACGAGTGGATCGAGAGCTTCGGTGGCAAGGTGCGCTACCTGGTATTAATCGGACAGACCAGGGATAAAATCGCAGAGTGCGCAAAGCGTCACGGCTTTACGGATATTATGTACGCAGAGGACTTGAAAGAAGCTGTTCAGGTCTGCGCTTCCTACGCGAATGCGGGGGACAATGTGCTGCTCTCACCGGCCTGCGCAAGCTGGGGAATGTTTAAAAACTATGAGGAGAGAGGCCGCATGTTCAAGGAGTATGTGAGAAACCTCTAAATGAATCTGAACGCTGTTTCCGGCGGGCTCCGGCTGCTGCCTCCTGAAAGGAGGCGCCGGGCCTGGCTGGCAAGTGAGGAGTGATACGATGGCCGATGCGCCGACTACACCGAAAAAAAAGAAAAAAAAGCCCCACCGGTTTTATGATTACAGTCTTCTTCTGGCTGTAGTGTTCCTGACTGTGTTCGGACTGATCATGATCTACAGTGCCAGTTCTTACCGGGCACAGCTGGTGCAGGGTGACGCAGCTTACTTCGTAAAAAGGCAGGGGATGATTGCGGCATGCAGCGCCGTGGGAATGCTGCTTATCTCAAAGATTGACTATCACTGGTTTGCGAAGTTTGCCTATCCGGCTTACTTTGTTTCCCTGCTCTGTATGGTTGCCACCATGCTGTTCGGCGTGGAATCCCACGGAAAAAAGAGATGGCTGCAGGTTGGACCGATCCAGTTCCAGCCGACAGAGATGGTAAAGATTTCGCTTATCCTGTTTCTGGCAGTGGTGATTTCACGTCTGGGGTTAAAAATCAACGAGTTCAAGAAGGTGCGGGCGATTATTATCTGGTGCGGTATCCCGGCTCTTCTGATAACAGAGAACAACTTAAGCTCCGGTATCATCACCTGCGGAATTGTGTTTGTAGTTCTCTTTGTGGCCTGCAAAATTAAATGGCCGTTTTTTGCCTGCGCAGGAGCGGGCGTAGGCCTGATTGCTATTTCTCCCTATATAGGAAACGCCCTGGTGGCTCTCCGCCTTCTGAAGCCCTATCAGCTCGACCGAATCACCGCCTGGGTGGATCCAACGGCGACAGACACCGGCTATCAGACCCTTCAGGGGCTTTACGCCATCGGTTCCGGAGGCTTCTTCGGGAGAGGGCTGGGGCAGAGTCTCCAGAAGCTGGGCTTTATCCCCGAGGCGCAGAACGATATGATTTTCTCGGTTATCTGTGAGGAGCTGGGCCTTTTTGGAGCAGTCCTTTTGATTCTCATGTTCATGTTTGTCATTTACCGCTTTATGGTAATTGCCGGAAACGCTCCGGATCTGATGGGGGCACTGCTCGTGGTGGGAGTCATGGCCCATATCGGAATCCAGGTTATCTTAAACGTGGCGGTTGTTACCAACACGATCCCGAACACCGGAGTTACACTGCCCTTTATCAGCTACGGAGGCACATCGGTTCTGTTCCTGATGTGCGAGATGGGACTGGTGTTAAGCGTATCCAACCAGATCAAGCTGGAAACGTAGCAAAGCCGCCTTTAGTCACAGGGACACTCTCTATGCCATAAAATATTATATAGAAGGCATACGGGAGGTTTGGCTTGTCTGCGATAGAAATTCTGGGCAATGGCCCGCTGAGTGGTGAAATAGAGGTACAGGGTTCTAAAAATGCCGTTCTGCCTATGATGGCGGCAGCGGTTCTGGGAAACGGAATTACGGTAATTGAAAATGTCCCCAAAATACAGGATGTCTGCTGTATGATGGGGATTCTTAATTCTCTGGGCTGTGTCTGCTCTCTGAAAGAAAACAGGCTGACGGTGGATTCGTCAGGAGCTTCAGGGACATGTATCAGAAAAGAGGACATGGAAAAAATGCGTTCCTCTGTCATACTTCTGGCTCCGCTTCTGGCAAGGCAGGGGGAGGCCTGCATCTATTATCCGGGAGGCTGCATGATCGGGAAAAGGCCCATTGACCTGCATCTGTTCGCCCTGGGCCGGTTTGGAGCAGAGATTATGGAGGACAGGGAGACGGGGAGAGTGAAAGCGAAGGTAAGCGGGCGCTCTGCCTGCCTGAGGGGAGCCTTTGTGGAGTTTCCCTATCCCAGCGTCGGCGCTACGGAAAATGCCATATTTGCGGCAGTGGCGGCAGACGGTGAGAGTTTTCTTTCCGGCTGCGCCAGAGAGCCGGAAATTACTGCTCTGTGCCACATGCTGAACCGGATGGGAGCCAGGATCCTGGGGGTGGGAACCAGCCATCTGCGGATTTCAGGAGGCCTGCCTCTCCACGGCTGTACGGTGCGGGCAGACGGCGACCGGATTGTGGCGGGAACCTACCTGATGGCAGCTGCTGCTTCCATGGGAGAGATTCAGATTAATGGAATTCGCTCGGAGGAACTGAAAGGTGTGACAGAGCTTCTGAAGGAAGCAGGAGCCTTCATCTACACAGAGAAAGATCGGATTTTCCTCCGTTCTCCAAGGCCCCTCGGACAGATGCGCACAGTGACAGGACCGTATCCTGCTTTTCCAACGGATCTGCAGTCTCCTCTTATGACTCTCTTATGCGTATCAAAGGGAGGAGAAATCAGGGAAACGGTATTTGAGAGCCGCTTTAAAACTGCCGGAGAGCTGAATAAAATGGGAGCTTCCATTCGCCTGGAAGGTGACAGGGCCTTTGTGCGCGGAGGCAGAAGGCTCTTCGGATGCCGGGTAAAGGCCTGCGATCTGCGAGGAGGGGCTGCCCTGGTGACGGCCGGGCTGACCGCTTCAGGGATAACGGTGGTGGAGGATGCGGAGTATATTAAAAGGGGTTATGAAAATATCTGCCGCGACTTGAGTCAGCTGGGCGGACGGCTCAGATATATGGAAAGGGACATCACGGCACCTGGCAGAAAAGAGCAGCCGTCAAAGGAAGACAGGGAAGTGAAGTAAAAAGGGACAGCAGGAGGTACAAAGGTGAGAACATATTTCAGACGCAGAAAAAAAACAGGCCTGATCGCCGCCCTTGCGGTGCTTGCAGTTCTGGTGATCACGGCTGTTTCTCTGCGCATTACAGATGTGACTGTCAGCGGAACGACAAGGTATACGCCGGAGCAGATCGAACAGACGATTTTTGACTCGTCACTGAGCAGAAATACAGCTTACTGTTATTTCCAGTACAGGTTCCGGCCTCATAAGACCATCCCTTTTGTGGAAGACTATAAAATAGTATTCAGAAGTCCCAATGAGGTGGAAATCATCGTATATGAGAAGAGCCTGGTCGGATACGTTTCCTATATGAACAGCAATATGTACTTTGACAAGGACGGAATTATCGTGGAGAGTACCAGCGAAACGCTTCCCGGCATACCGAAAATCCAGGGACTGAAATTCGGCCATGTGGTGCTTCACAAGCCTCTCCCCGTGGAGAACCAGAATATTTTCGAGGATATTCTGAATCTGACGCAGGTGCTGTCCCTCTATGAGATACCGACCGACGGAATCCGCTACCGGGAAAACGGGGAAGCGGTTCTCACAGTCAAGAATCTCCGCGTGGAGCTGGGAAGCGAGTCGGAAATAAACGGAAAAATTTCCGAACTGCATGACATTATCGAGGAGTATCCGGATTTGGACGGAACTCTCTACCTGGATACCTATGACGAGACGAATACCAACCCCATGTACCGCTTCCAAAAAGACTGATTGGTCCAAGAAAGTTATAAATTTGGCAAAATAACAGTTGATATTTTTGGTAAAATAAAATATAGTATTAGATAGGCTAGAATCAGATAAGCGCAGGAATGAGCAAAACATAAGCTAAAACCCGATAGAGATGTGAGTGAAGGAGGAAGTTTTCTTGTTAGAGATTAAGATAAATGAGTCAGAGAATGCAGCCAGAATCATTGTAGTTGGCGTAGGCGGAGCAGGAAACAACGCAGTGAACCGTATGATCGAGGAAAATATCGCAGGTGTTGAGTTTATTGGAATCAATACAGACAAACAGGCGCTTCAGTTCTGCAAGGCCTCCACAGCCATGCAGATCGGAGAGAAGCTGACCAAGGGACTTGGAGCAGGCGCAAGACCTGAGATCGGGGAGAAGGCTGCCGAGGAGAATCAGGAGGAGTTAGCCCAGGCGTTAAAGGGTGCAGATATGGTATTTGTCACCTGCGGTATGGGCGGCGGCACAGGTACAGGCGCGGCTCCCGTTGTGGCAAAGATTGCGAAAGATATGGGAATCCTGACAGTCGGAGTTGTCACAAAGCCATTCCGCTTCGAGGCAAAGACACGTATGAACAATGCGATTCAGGGCATTGAAAAGTTAAAGAGCTGCGTGGATACCCTGATTGTCATTCCAAATGACAAGCTGCTTGAGATTGTTGACAGAAGGACAACCATGCCGGATGCATTAAAGAAGGCAGACGAGGTGCTTCAGCAGGCGGTACAGGGAATCACGGATCTGATCAATATTCCAGGCCTTATCAATCTGGACTTTGCGGATGTACAGACTGTTATGGTTGACAAGGGAATCGCTCACATCGGAATCGGACATGCCAAGGGAGACGACAAGGCTATCGAGGCTGTGAAGCAGGCAGTTTCCAGCCCGCTTCTCGAGACTACCATCGAGAATGCATCCCACGTGATCATCAATATTTCCGGCGATATCAGCCTTATTGAGGCAAATGAGGCTGCTTCCTATGTTCAGGAACTTGCAGGCGATGACGCCAACATTATTTTCGGCGCCATGTACGATGAGAACGCTCAGGACGAGGCCACAATTACAGTTATCGCCACAGGATTAAATGATCAGAATGCAGCGACTCCTGTTGCCAAGGCTATGACCAGCTTCGGAACGAACCCGTTCCAGAAAAAGCAGGCGCCTGTTCAGCCGGCAGGAGCAGGAAGAGAGGCTGCCACGACAGCACAGCCGGCTTCCCAGAGCTTTCACCAGCCAGCAGCCGGATATAAGGCTCCCACATCTGTGAATCAGGCAGGCCAGCAGGCTCCGGCGCAGAATCCTGCCCCGACTCCTTCCTACAGACCTATGGGACAGACACAGATCAATATTCCGGATTTCTTAAAGCATAAGAGATAAAGCCGGCATAAGGCAGTAAAATAGAGAAAAAATCAGGAAAGAGCTTTCATTTCGCAGTGAGATGGAGGCTCTTTTTTCATAATTATAGGAAATTCCTCTCAATTTCCTGTAATACAAAAAGCCCTGCCGGGCGGGATGCGTACGCCGCGCGGCGGACAGAAAAATAATTTTCTATATAATTCTTTTTGTTCTATTTATTTATATAATCTGAGCAAATCCGACAAAATCAGAAACAAAGTACAGAACTCTCTGGGTGAAGGAAAGCAGGAGGCATACTCCGACGGACCCTGAATAGGTGAGAGGTCATTGGCCGGAGAAGGGAAAAAATCCGGGGGGAATCCAGCCGAAATATGGCGATAAAAAAAGAGGATTATCCTGCACACTTTGACAAATTACGAAGGGGAAAGTTTTTATAATAGGTTGTGTCAGACGGGAGGTGAGGCGGCTGGCAGCAGAATATACGCTGTACCTGGACGTGATATTTCTTCAAAATTTTTTGATGAATGTCTTCGTTCTCACGCTGACAGGGAGGATGATGAGGCAAACCTGCAGGGCCGGACGGATTGCGGCGGGAGGAGCAGCAGGGGCGCTGTGGGCCTGCGGCGGAATTTTTCTGCCGCTTTCTTTTCCGATGAAGGCGGCCCTTACCTGCGGGCCTGTGAGCTTACTCATGGTCTTTCTGGCTTTCAGGGAGAGACATCCGGTCAGACTTTTAAAAGGAACGGCGGCACTGTACCTGACAGCCGTTCTTATGGCAGGAGGGCTGGAGCTTGTCAAGGGCCTTTCCGCCAGAGTGTACAATTATGAAAATCCCGCAAACCCCAGGCAGCAGAAACTGCCTTTTTATGTGCTTTTTTTTGCGGCAGCGGCAGTATTCTTCTTTATCTGCTTCCTGCTTGAAGCGGTTAGGGAGGAACGGAGGAGAAGAAGCTATATGGCAGGTGCCACGATTTTTTTCCAGGGGAGAAGTCTTCAGGTGCAGGCATTTCTCGATACAGGAAACCAGCTGACCGATCCCGTATCAGGACGGCCTGTGAGCGTTATCTGGGCCGGAGCTTTGGAGGGATTTTTTGACGGAGCGCCGGGGGTGACTCTTATTCCCTACAGGAGCGTGGGAAAAGAAAGCGGACTCCTGCCGGCAGTGAAGGCTGACTGTATCTGTATCGAACTGGAGGGAAAGTGCAGAGAGCTTAAAAATCCTCTCATCGCCGTCTCGCAGGCTCCTCTGTCGTCAGACGGAAGCTATGAAATGCTTCTGCATGAGGCATTCTGGGAGAAGGCAGTCAGGTCTGAGAAGTCCTGCCACGGGGGAGACGCCAGGACGGGGAAGACAGAGAAAGACAAAAGCAGGCAGACGGAAGGCGGACAGGAGACAGAAAAATCGGAAAATAATTGGGCAGGCAGCGAAAGGCTCACAGAGCCTGAGACATACGAAAAAACGGGAAAGGAAACAGAAAGAAAAAATGATGCAGTGGGAAAAAATGGAACACAAAAAGGCGGCTCTGAGGGAAAGACAGGACTGGAAAACAGCAGGAGCCCGCAGAATGAGGACGGCGGCAAAAGCGGGCGCAAGGAGCCTGAGAATCAGTCAGGAGGAGAGAAATATGGTGATTAAGGTTGCAATATCGAACCGGTTTCGGCTGAAGACAGTCCCTTCATTTAAAACTCTGCTTATGCAGAAGGAAGGGGAAATCCACTACATAGGAGGGGCAGACATTCTGCCGGCTCCCCTGGACAGCAAGGAGGAGGCAGAGGTTTTAGGTGAGCTGGGCACGGAAAAGGACAGGGAGGCTAAATCCAGGCTGATTGAGCACAACCTCAGGCTGGTGGTCTACATAGCAAAGAAGTTTGACAACACAAGCGTGGGTGTGGAGGATCTGATTTCCATCGGAACCATCGGGCTTATTAAAGCCATCAATACCTTTAACACGGGAAAGAATATTAAGCTGGCCACCTACGCATCGCGCTGTATCGAAAATGAGATTCTGATGTATCTAAGGCGGAACAATAAGACGAAGCTGGAGGTCTCCATCGACGAGCCCCTCAATGTGGACTGGGACGGAAATGAGCTTCTGCTCTCCGATATTCTGGGAACAGATGAGGATGTGATCTACAGGGATCTGGAGGATGAGATAGAGAGGAACCTTTTGAACACAGCTATCAGCAGGCTGAATCCCAGGGAAAAGAAAATCGTGGAGCTGAGGTTCGGGCTGAACAGTGAAAATGGGGAGGAGATGACGCAGAAGGAAGTGGCGGATCTGCTGGGAATCTCGCAGTCCTATATTTCCAGGCTGGAAAAGAAGATTATGAAGCGGCTTAAAAAAGAGATTGTGAAGTATGAGTAGAGGAAGCGATGAACAGAAAGCGGCTACATGAGCAAAAAACTATGAGCAGTCTGGGCAGCGGATGGAGCAGGAATTCTCTCCATCCGCTGCCGTATTTTTTAACTCAGGTAGTTTTTCATGGCTTTCAGGGCATTTTTTTCCAGGCGGCTGACCTGGGCCTGGCTGATATGAATTTCCTCTGCCACCTCGGTCTGTGTTTTTCCCTCAAAAAAGCGCATGCCGATGATGTGGCGTTCCCTTTCGGGTAGCCGTCTCATGGCTTCGCTCAGGGAAATGTCCTCGATCCAGTTCTCCTCAGAGTTTTTCTTATCGCTGAGCTGATCCATCACATAGAGCGGATCCCCGCCGTCGGTGTACACAGGTTCATAGAGACTTACCGGACTCTGGATGGCATCCAGGGCATAGGTAATATCCTCCTTGCTGACACCCACCTCCTCGGCAATTTCGCAGAGTGTCGGCTCCTTTAAATTCTTCTTCATCAGACTTTCCCTGGCATAGATGGCCTTGTAGGCCGTGTCCCGCAGAGAGCGGCTGACCCGGATGGAATTATTGTCCCTGAGATAGCGTTTTACCTCGCCTAAAATCATGGGAACTGCGTAGGTGGAGAAACGGACATTCTGTGTTATATCAAAATTATCGATGGCTTTGATCAGGCCGATGCAGCCGATCTGAAACAGATCATCCACATTTTCGCTGCTGCCGGAAAAGCGCTGGATGACACTGAGAACCAGCCGGAGATTTCCTTTGATGTACTGTTCTCTGGCTTCCCTGTCACCCTTTAGAATACGGGCAAAGAGCTCTTCCTTTTCCTCGTTGGTCAAAAGCGGCAGCTTCGCTGTATTGACGCCGCAGATTTCAACTTTGTTAAGTGCCATAAAGAGTATCCTCCTTACATTATTCGCAGCCGTTCTTCCCTCCGGCTTTTTACAAAGGAGCCTGCGCAGAAGGAAGTCCAAACGGCAGCAAGTTTTCATCTGCTATCATGATTTACCTCTTTGGGCGGCAATATACTGAAAAAGAGGAAATTAAAAAAACTTTTAGCCCTTGACAGGGAAACGCTCCTCCTCAGTCTCCGTTTCCATTTCGGACAAGGTATGGTATAATGGCTGCGAAGCAGGCATTATACCTGCGCCGAGCCGCTGGCGCCCGAAGGGAGCCAAAACACCACTGCGGCGAGTGCGCATCCCTCGGAGAGAATAGCATATCCGGAGGATATGGTATAATGGCTGCGAAGCAGGCATTATACCTGCGCATACCGGTTTCAGCATTCACTGCTGAAAACCGGGCGCTAAGTTCCGCCGGAGGCTGCCATATCCGGAGGATATGGTATAATGGCTGCGAAGCAGGCATTATACCTGCGCCGAGCCGCTGGCGCCCGAAGGGAGCCAAAACACCACTGCGGCGAGGAGAAAGGAAATCAGAGATGAGAGTCGAACAGATACAGATTCAGATAGAAAAAAACGGAGCATTTAAAATCACAGACAAGACGGCGGTGCTCACGGCCTACCTTCAGGATTCGGGAAGGGAGTGCAGGATAAAGGAACGGCCTGCAGTTATTATCTGCCCGGGCGGAGGCTATGAGTTCTGCTCCTTCAGAGAAGGGGAGCCGGTGGCTCTGGAGCTTCTGTCCAAGGGATACCAGGTATTTGTGCTGGACTACAGCGTAGCTCCGGACAGCTTTCCGACGGCCCTCCTGGAGCTTGCCGGGGCAGTGGCCATGGTGAGGATGAAAGCCAGAGAATGGAAGGTGATTCCCGAGAAAGTGGCCGTCATGGGCTTTTCAGCAGGCGGACATCTGGCTGCCAGCCTGGCAGTGTTCTGGAATCAGGAATTTCTGGCAGCTCTTGTGAAAGGCCAGGTGCAGTATCCCAGAGGCGACGGTTTCAGAAGAAGGAAAACGGTATTTTCCGAGAGCAGCCTGGAGGAAATTTCCCTGCTCCTGCGCCCGGACCGCCTGCTTTTGAGCTATCCGGTGATCACCTTCGGAGAGTATGCCCACAGAGGTTCCTTTGATGTCCTTCTCGGAGGCAGGAAGGGGGAGGAGAGAGAGCAGTTTCTCGATCTTCTGTCTCTGGAAAAGCAGGTGGGCAGCCAGGTGCCTCCTGTATTTCTCTGGCACACCTTCACCGACGGAACGGTTCCTGTGGAAAATACGCTTCTCTTTGCAGGAGCTCTGAGAAAGGCCGGAGTAAGCGCGGAGATCCATATCTTTCCCGAGGGACGCCATGGAATTGCCCTGGCCGACGAGCGCACCGACAAGGAGACAGATGACGGAAGAGGAAGCTGCGACGTGGAGTGCTGCCATCCGTGGGTGGAGCTTGCAGAGCGGTTTCTGGACAGGTGGAGAAAAGAGTAGAGGGGATGGGAAGTTTTTCTTTCCGCCTGGGCGGTCCGGGCCGCTCTGTCAGAATCCCTTGCCCTTGACTTTCCATATATTTCATACTAGAATAAAATGGACACCGAAGGCGCTGGTGTCCATTTTTTCTGTGCAGAGACAGAAGCTGCCGGAAAAGAAGCACCGGAAACAAACTGAACGGACATCACGGGCCGGGCAGAATCCGGAAACTCAGCAGGAAAAAGACAGAACATGGAGGAACCATTTTGGCTAATACAGAAAACACCACAGAGCAGATTAAAAAGAGAAGGACATTCGCTATCATTTCCCACCCGGATGCGGGAAAGACGACGCTGACGGAGAAGTTTCTTCTCTACGGAGGGGCCATTAACCTGGCCGGTACGGTTAAGGGGCGCAAGGCTACCAAGCACGCAGTTTCAGACTGGATGGAGATTGAGAAAGAGAGAGGTATCTCCGTCACCTCCTCTGTCCTGCAGTTTAACTATGAGGGCTACTGCATCAACATTCTGGACACTCCGGGACACCAGGATTTCTCAGAGGATACCTACAGGACGCTGATGGCGGCCGACTCGGCGGTTATGGTGATTGACGCCTCCAAAGGTGTGGAGGCCCAGACTATCAAGCTGTTTAAGGTATGCCTTCTGAGAAATATTCCTATCTTTACATTCATCAATAAGATGGACCGGGAGGCGAGAGATCCCTTCGAGCTGATGGACGAGATTGAGAGCGTTCTCGGAATCAAGACCTGCCCGATCAACTGGCCCATCGGCTGCGGAAAGAACTTCAAGGGCGTTTATGACAGAAATACAAAGAAGATCACCACCTTTACGGCGGCCATGGGAGGCCAGAAGGAGGTTGCGTCCAGGGAATTTGATCTGGAGGGAACAGAGGCAGAGCAGGTGATCGGGGCGGATTACCACAGCCAGCTTCTTGATGACATCGAGCTTCTCGACGGGGCCAGCGAGCCCTTCGACATGGAGAAGGTCAGCACAGGAAAACTCTCTCCGGCCTTTTTCGGGTCTGCCCTCACAAACTTCGGAGTGGAGACTTTTCTGGAGCATTTCCTGAATATGACCACACCGCCCCTTCCGAGAAAGACCACCACAGGCCAGGTGAACCCCTTTGAAGACAATTTCACGGCCTTTGTGTTTAAAATCCAGGCAAATATGAATAAGGCCCACAGAGACCGAATTGCATTTATGCGTATCTGTTCCGGAAAGTTCGAGGCGGGCATGGAGGTCAATCACGTGCAGGGAGGCAGAAAGATCCGTCTGTCCCAGCCTCAGCAGCTGATGGCCCAGGACAGAAAGATTGTGGAGGAGGCCTACGCAGGCGATATTATCGGTGTGTTCGATCCGGGCATCTTCTCCATCGGAGACACCCTCTGCGCGTCCAATGACAAAATTCAGTTTGAGGGCATCCCTACCTTCGCACCGGAGCATTTTGCAAGGGTACGTCAGATGGACACCATGAAGAGAAAGCAGTTTATCAAGGGAGTCAATCAGATCGCCCAGGAGGGTGCAATTCAGATTTTCCAGGAGTTCAACACGGGAATGGAAGAAATCATTGTGGGCGTGGTGGGAGAGCTGCAGTTTGAGGTGCTTACCTACCGTCTGGAAAATGAGTACAATGTGGAGGTCAAGCTGGAGAAGCTGCCCTACGAATATATCCGCTGGATTGAGAATAAGAATGAGGTGGATCCGGCCAAAATTCAGGGAACCTCAGATATGAAGCGCATCAAGGACTTAAAGGGCAATCCTCTGCTCTTATTTGTCAACAGCTGGAGCGTCGGCATGGTACTGGACAGAAATCCGGGACTGGTGCTCAGCGAGTTCGGGCGCGATTAAGGCTGCCGGCAGGGCGGCAGAAAAACCGTCCCTTCTATTTTTGGCATAGAGGGACGATCACAGAGACAGTATAGTTTAAACAGCACAGTCACAGAAGCAGCAGTAAGCTGGGAGGTAGAAAAATGAGCAAGATTGATGTTGTGAGAAAAGCGATGGTGGAGGCCATGAAGGCCAAGGACAAGGCAAGGAAGGATTCCCTGTCCATGCTGCTTTCAGCTCTGAAGAATGCGGAGATTGACAAGAGAGAGCCGCTGACAGAGGATGAGGAGAATGCAGTGGTGAAAAAGGAGATCAAGCAGACCAGGGAAACCATGGAGCTGGCTCCGGCCGACAGGGAGGATATCAGGAACGAGGCTGCGGCAAGGCTTTCCGTCTATGAGGAGTTCGCTCCGGCCGATCTGACACCGGATCAGATCAGGGAGGTGATCGGGGAAGTGCTCAGGGAGCTTTCCATCGATGAGCCAAAGAAGTCCGATAAGGGCGCAGTCATGAAGGTTTTAATGCCGAGAGTAAAGGGAAAGGCTGACGGCAGGGTTGTGAATGAGGTGCTGGCAGGAATGCTGAAATAAAGACAGGCGCAGGTCAGGCCTGAGAAAGAGACAGAAATGACAGGGCAGAGTGGGGCAGCCTGGTTGGGAGGCCCCGGAAAGGGGATGACAGAAGATGTACAGAGAAGAGATCGAGAAGTATATTGACAGCCACAGAGGAGAGATGCTTGAGGATATCAAGTCCCTGTGCCGCATCAACAGCGAAAAAATGCCTTACCAGGAGGGAATGCCCTACGGAGAGGGAGCCTGCCAGGCGCTTGGAACAGCGCTTGCCATGGCTGAGGGATACGGTTTTTCCATCTGCAATTACGACAACTATGTGGGAACGGTCGACTGGGGAGGAGAGGAAAGCCAGCTTGATATTCTGGCTCATCTCGACGTGGTTCCGGCCGGAGAGGGCTGGACTGTGACAGAACCCTTTGAGCCGGTGGAGAAGGACGGAAGACTCTATGGCCGCGGTACAGCCGACGACAAGGGGCCGGCCGTTGCCGCCCTCTATGCGTTGCGGGCAGTAAAGGAGTTAGGCATTCCGTTAAAGAAGCGCGTCAGGCTGATTCTGGGAACAGATGAGGAGTGCGGCAGCAGCGATATTCAGCATTATTACGCTGTGGAGAAGGAGGCGCCGATGACCTTCTCGCCGGACGGAGCCTTCCCTGTTGTGAATATTGAGAAGGGCCATCTGGAGGGAGAATTTGAGGCAGAGTTTGAGGCTTCACAGGAGCTCCCCCGCGTGAAATCTATCAAAGCAGGCACGAAGATCAATGTGGTCCCCGGAAAGGCATTCGCTGTCTTTGAGGGGCTCGACGATGACGTGGTGAGAGCAGCGGCAGATGAGGTGGAGAAGGAGACAGGCGTTTCCTTTGAGATCATGGGAAAGGACAGCTGTCTTGAGATCACAGCCTGCGGAGCAGGGGCCCATGCGTCCACGCCTCAGGAGGGAAAGAATGCCATCACAGCGCTGCTCCTTCTGATCACAAAGCTTCCATTTGCAGCCTGCAGGCAGATAGAGGTGATAAAGGCCCTCTGCCAGCTCTTCCCCCACGGAGACACAGAGGGACGCGCCCTCGGCGTGGCTATGGAAGATGAACTGTCCGGCGCCCTCACCCTGGCCTTTGACATTCTCGAGGTGACAGAGGAGAAGATGCACGGAATGATTGACAGCCGTACTCCTCTGTGCGGCAATGAGGAGAATGTGTTAAAGCCTATAGCTGCGAAGATGGAGGAACTCGGCATCACGATGCTCACCCGCGAGATGCGTCCGCCTCACCACGTGGATGGAAATTCTGATTTCGTTAAAACCCTTCTTTCTGTCTATGAGGAGTACACGGGAAGAAAGGGCGAGTGCGTTTCCATGGGAGGCGGAACGTACGTCCATGATCTGAAAAACGGAGTGGCCTTTGGAGCCGCCCTTCCGGAAACGGACAACCGGATGCACGGAGCTGACGAGTTTGCCGTGATCGATGAGCTTCTCCTGAGTGCAAAGATTTTTGCCCAGGTAATTGCAGAACTCTGCGCTTAGGCGGGAATTCAGGAGAAAATGCCGGTTTTGCACCTGGTCTGTGCAGTCCGGGTACTTCGGTGAGTTCATAAAATATTTATAAAAATTTCCGTTTTGAGAATAAAACTTAATGAAAGTTCAATTGATTTGCCTGCTGCTTTGTGATAAACTTTTGCCTCAGAAGCGGCGGGAGGTCAGTTGGACTTTTTTTCCGCTTCTGCCATTTTTTTTCTGAAATTTTCCTGCCTGTCCGGCTATGGAAGCTGAGGGCGCAGGAAGAGAAGTCTATGTGGAAACGGAAGGGTTTCCTTTCCGGGAGAGGAGAATGAATAATGAGAAAAAAGACATATGCGGCGCTTGCTGCTGCTGTCCTTGCAGCAGGAGCGCTTGCCGGATGCAGCAGCCAAAATACAGAGAAGGGAAAGGGGACAGCGGCCAGCGAAGGCACTGAGGAGACTGGGGAGACAGCCGTCCCGTCCTCTGAGGCACAGGAGAGACAGGCAGAGGGAGCCGAGATCTCGGACGCGGACATTGTGATTGCCGGAGGAGACGCAGCGGGAATGGCTGCAGCAATTCAGGCAGTTGCCGAGGGCACGGATCCGTCTAAAATTCTGGTTCTGGAAAAGGGAGGCGCAGAGAAGTCTGCACTTTCAGGAGAGAGCTTTAACGCAGCTGACACCGATGAGCAGGCGGAGGCCGGCATCGAAGATTCTGTGGATGCCTTTATCACCGATACTATGGCGGCAGGCGGCGGAAAGAACAGCCAGGAGATGGTGGAGCATATGGCGGAGAGCGGACGGGAGGCCCTTGTCTGGCTGAGAGATCAGGGAGTGGAACTGTCAGGCGTGACACAGGCCGAGGGCTCCAGCGTAGCCAGAAGCTATCAGGCAGCGGACGGAGGGAATCTGGGAGAAGAGATAGAGGCGAAGCTTCAGGAGAAGTTTGATTCCCTGAACGTGAATGTGGCGGAAAACACAGAGCTTGCCCAGGTGCTTTACGGAGCAGACGGGGAAGTGACGGGAGTGAAGGTAAAGGGAGATAAAGGGGAGCAGGAGATTACCTGCCGGGCCCTTTTGGTGACAGATGTGGATTACATTGACCTGCTTGAGGATCTGGCAGTTTCCTATGTGACAGATGAGAGCGGGGCAAATAAGGGAATCCTGGTGGACAGCTGTGCCAATGTAGTAACCGCAGACGGAGGCGAAATTCCCGGACTTTACGGGGCTGGCGCTGTGATCGATGCGGCCCTCCACGGAGATAAGGCCCTGGCCGGAAACGAGCTGACAGGAACCATTGCGTTCGGCATGACGGCAGGCACGGAAACGGCCATCTACGCCCAGGACAATGCACCGGAGGCATAGATAAGGCACCTGTCACGGGAACCGGGCATATACTGGAATGAGGAGCCATTTTCAGGAGGAGTCCATGCGTCTTTGCGAGCTGAAGCAGAAAGAGGTTATCAATATCTGTGACTGCCGCCGTCTGGGATATGTGGGAGATGTGGACTTTGACGCCTGCACCGGCAGGATTCTGGCTCTCATTGTGCCCGGACCCGGCTGCCTGTGGGGATTTCTGGGCCGGGAGAGCGAATGGGTGATCCCATGGTGCGATATAAAGCAGATTGGGGATGACATTATTCTGGTAGAGCTGCATGAAAAAAAGGGAAAAGGCTGAAAACGGCTTGCATATCTGACCGCAGTACGTTAAAATAAAGACAATATATCACACAGGAGGAACAGAACGTGAAATGTCCATTTTGTAATGCAGCTGACACGAAGGTAATCGATTCCAGACCGGCAGACGACAACAGCTCTATCCGCCGCCGCCGTCAGTGTGAAACATGCGGAAAGAGATTTACGACTTATGAGAAGCTGGAGACCATGCCTCTCATGGTGATAAAAAAGGATAATTCCAGAGAGCTTTACGACCGCTCCAAGATAGAGGCGGGCATTCTTCATTCCTGCCATAAGCGCCCGGTATCTCCCCAGCAGATCAGCGCTACCATAGATGAGATTGAAAACCAGATTTTCAACAAGGAGGAGAGGGAGATTGAAACCTCCGCCATCGGCGAGCTGGTGATGGATAAGCTGAAGGATCTCGACGAGGTTGCCTATGTGCGCTTTGCCTCTGTTTACCGGGAGTTTAAGGATGTGGGAACCTTTATGGAGGAGCTTTCTAAGCTCCTGAAAAAAGAGTAAGGTCTGATGGACCGGATGGAGAGAAAGACTGAAAAGGTAAAACATATGTTTAAAGCATTCTACCCAAAGGAATACAGGGACTCCGCTTATGATATCCCCTACGAGAAGTTTTACAGGGAGGGGATTCGCGGAGTCATTTTCGATATAGACAATACACTCGTTCCCCACGGTGCTCCGGCGGATCAGAGGGCGAAGGAGCTTTTTTTGCGCCTTCACGGGATGGGTATGAAAACCTGCCTCCTCTCGAATAATAAGGAGCCCAGGGTGGCATCCTTTGCCAGTCAGGTGAAATCTCCCTATATTTTTAAGGGCGGAAAGCCTGGAACGAAGGGCTATCAGAGGGCCATGGAGCTTATGGGCACAGACTGCAGGACGAGCCTTTTTGTGGGAGACCAGCTGTTTACGGATGTGTATGGGGCCAACAGGGCAGGCATTTACGCAGTCCTGACAAAGCCCATCCATCCCAAAGAGGAGATTCAGATCGTGCTGAAGAGGAGGCTGGAGGCGGTGGTACTCCTCTTCTACAGGAGGGCGTGCGAAAAACAGAGAAAGCACAGCTGAGATCGAAAAAGAGCACAGCGGGAGATAAGACGGCGGCCGGCAGAAATCGCCGGGAAAGGACAGGCGGACAGGACAGATGAAAAATAATGAGAAAAACAGAGGTGCAGAGTGGGCGGCTCTGGTTAATGGGACAACCAAGGTGTGCGGGATTCTTGCAGATCCGGTGGAGCATTCCATGTCTCCTATGCTGCAGAACCTTTACGGGAACAGTACCGGGACGGACATGGTCTACGTGCCCTTTCGCGTAAAAGAGGAGGAGCTTGAGGCGGCGGTCAGAGGAGCCTTTGCCTTAAATATCAGAGGGCTGAACGTCACCGTTCCTCACAAGCAGAGTGTGATGCGTTTTCTGGATGGAATCGATGAGACGGCAAAGGCTGTGGGAGCCGTGAATACGCTGGTGCGCACAGAGGGCGGCTATAAGGGGTACAATACAGATGTTCCCGGACTTTTAAGAGCCGTGAGGGAAGCCGGAATCGAGATCAGGGGCAGAAACTGTATTCTGATCGGAGCAGGAGGGGCTGCAAAGGCGGCTGCCTACCTGCTGGCCGGCGAGGGAGCAGAGCATATTTACCTGCTGAACCGGAGCATGGACCGGGCTGCGTCCTTAGCTGACTGGATAAACGGGCAGTCGGGAGGAAGAGAACTGGTGACAGCTCTGCCTGTTTCTGAGTGGAGGAGCATTCCTGACGGCAGGTATCTGGCCATCCAGTCCACCAGCGTGGGCATGTATCCGAACACGGACAGCGCTCCAATCGAGGACAGGGAATTTTACCGCCTGATAGATGAGGCAGTGGATATTATCTATACACCTGCGGAGACGAAGTTCATGCGCCTTGTGAGGGAGGCGGGAGGCCGTGCGGTGAACGGTCTCAACATGCTGATTTACCAGGGAGTGATCTCCTACGAGCTCTGGTATCCGGGCCAGAGAGTGAACAGGGAAACCCTGGCACTTGCCAGAAGGCTGATAGAGGAGCGGCTTGCCGGAGGGAGAGCCGGGGAGCCGGCCTGTGAAGAGACGGTACAGAACAGCCGCAAGGGCGGGAATGAAAGAAATTCTCTCCCATCCCCGATTCTGCTGATCGGTTTTATGGGGGCCGGAAAGACAAGCGTGGGAAAAATCCTTGCAGAGAGGACAGGCCTTCCGTTTCTGGACACGGATCAGGAGATTGAAAAAAGAGCCGGCATGACCATACCGGAGATCTTTGAGACGAAGGGCGAGGAGGGGTTCAGGGCTGTGGAAACAGAAACGCTGAGAGCTCTCATTGAAGAGTCTGAGGAGTCAAGAAGCCCGGCTGTATTCTCCACAGGGGGAGGGCTCCCCATGAGGGAAGAAAACCGGGAGCTTTTAAGGCAGCTGGGCTTCTGCGTCTATCTGAAGACCTCAGCCGGGGAGGTGCTCTGCCGCCTGAAAGGCGATACCACCAGGCCTCTCTTGAGAGGGGACAATGTAAGAGAGAGGGCAGAGGGACTTTTAAAAGAGAGGGAGCCCTTTTATGAGGCCGCGTCAGACTGTATCGTGCTCACGGATCAGAAGACACCGGAGGAGATAGCCGAAGAAATCGAAAGCAAAATCAGGGAATTGTGATCCTGGGGCTTGGCAGCCCGCCCAGGGACATTCGGCAAAATGCTGACAATACCTGGCTTTGGCATCCCAAAGGAGCGGCAGGATTTGCAAAAAGTAGTTGAAAAACGGCATATTATAGTATAAAATGAAAAAGATTAAGAGAGATCATTCAAGGAGGAATATCATTTATGGTATCAGCTGGCGATTTTAGAAACGGCATTACAGTGGAAATCGAAGGAAATGTATTCCAGATTGTCGAGTTCCAGCACGTAAAGCCAGGCAAGGGCGCTGCATTCGTAAGAACTAAACTTAAAAATATCAAAAACGGCGGTGTTGTTGAGAAGACCTTCAGACCTACTGAGAAGTTCCCGGCAGCCAGAATTGACAGAGTAGACATGCAGTATCTGTACTCTGACGGAGATTTATTCCACTTCATGAACGTGGAGAACTATGAGCAGATCGCTCTGACAGCAGATCAGATCGGTGATGCCCTGAAGTTCGTAAAAGAGAACGACATGGTTAAGATCTGCTCCCACAATGGAGAGGTATTCTCTGTGGAGGCTCCGTTATTTGCAGAGCTTGAGATTACAGAGACAGAGCCAGGCTTCAAGGGAGATACAGCTACAGGCGCTACCAAGCCGGCGATTGTTGAGACTGGCGCTACCATCTACGTTCCGTTATTCGTAGAGATCGGCGACAAGGTAAAAATCGATACACGTACAGGCGAGTACCTGTCCAGAGTATAAGAAGAGCGAGTTCGCCCAGAGCGGACTGTCCTGCCGGGGCGCGGCTGCCATGACAGCTATTTTCCGCTCCGCGGATATGCGAAGAGGGGCCAGCGGGCGCTTCCGGTGCAGAAAGAGAAGGAAACGGAAAAAAGGAACTGTTGTAAAATATCTTCACACAGCTATTTTACAGCAGTTCTTTTGTTTAGGAGCCCGGGCGGAGCCGGTGTCTTAAGCTGCAGCTGGTCCTGTCGGCAGCAGGTAAGAAAGATGCGGGGAAAAGCGCGTCTGAAGAAAGAGAAGGCTAAAAGGCAGAAAATCTGAGAGCAGATGATAAAGCACCTGAGATACAGATGAAGGGGACGATAGATTGGAAGAGGAGTTTAAAAGGGGAAGCCGTGACGGCGCGTATGAGCCGGGACGGACGCGGGAGAGCAGCCGGAAGAGAGATACCAGGATGCAGAGAGAGTGGATGAAGCGCCGGAGAAAAAGGCGGTTTGGTATGCTGGGGGCGACGGCAGTTATTTTTTTCGCGGCGGGAATCCTGATTGGATGGTTTTTCAGGGGGAGCCTGATAAGAGAGCCGGTCAATCTCGCGGCCATCGAGATGCCGGACTGGGTGACGCAGGAGCTTCTGACTGTCAATCCGTACTCCAGGCCCGGGACAAAGCTCTGTTCCGTAAACGGGATCGTGGTTCACTATGTGGGAAATCCGGGCACCACGGCTGAGCAGAACAGAAATTACTTCGAGGGGCTGAAGGCTCAGACAGGGGAAAATAAGGTATCGGTCAGCAGCAATTTTATCATCGGCATGGACGGCGAGATAATCCAGTGTGTTCCCATAGATGAGATGGCGTACGCGTCCAACAGCAGAAACTCTGACACGATCTCCATTGAATGCTGCCACCCTGAGGCAGACGGCAGGTTTACTGAGGAAACCTACGACTCACTGGTCAGACTGACTGCCTGGCTGTGCAGTGAGCTGAAGCTGAAGCCAAAGGATGTGATCCGCCACTACGATGTGACGGAGAAGGCATGTCCCAAATATTTTGTCGATCATCCGCAGGAGTGGGAGACATTTCTGAAGGATGTGAAGAAGGCAATGAGGGCAGGCTGACAGGCGCAGGCAGATCTCCCGGAAAAACAGGAAGGCCTGGTTGATCTTGCCGGGAAATTGGCTTATAATTATAGATCGCTCAGCAGCTGCGCACAGTGACAGAAAAAAGCTGCCGAAGCGGGCTGAGGCCGGCCGGGACGGCAGGGGCTGATGCAGGCGGTTTTTGGGCAGGAGCGCAGACTCAGAATACCAGAAAAGGAGAAGCAGAAATCATGAAGAAAATGATTGACTTAATTGTGGCAGAGCTGACGCCTGCCTTTACGGAATGCGGATATGATGAAAAATATGTGAAGGTGACGGTTTCCAACCGCCCGGATCTGTGCGAATATCAGTGTAACGGAGCCATGGCAGCAGCCAAGGCTTACAAAAAGAAGCCTATCGACATCGCAAACGAGGTGGTGGAGAAGGCAAAGGAAAGCCGGATGTTCTCTGAGATCGGAGCCGTGATGCCGGGATTTATCAACCTGCGCATCTCTCCGGAGTATCTGGCCGGATATATGAACGAGATGGCGGCAGATGAGAAATACGGGCTGGAGGAGACAAAGGCCCCTGAAACGATTATCATCGACTATGGCGGAGCCAATGTGGCAAAGCCTCTTCACGTAGGTCATCTGCGCTCCGCTGTCATCGGCGAGAGCATTAAGCGGATCAGCCGCTATATGGGCCACCATGTGATCAGCGACGTGCATCTGGGAGACTGGGGACTTCAGATGGGACTGATTATTGAGGAGCTTCACGACAGACAGCCGGAGCTCCCGTATTTTGACGAGAGCTTCACTGGGGAATATCCGGAGGAGGCGCCGTTTACCATCTCCGAGCTGGAGGAGATCTACCCGGCTGCCAGCGCCAAGTCAAAGGTGGACGAAGCGTTTAAGGAGAGAGCCCAGGAGGCTACCTTCAAGCTGCAGAGCGGCTATGCACCCTACCGGGCTATCTGGAAGCATATTATGAATGTTTCCCTGAAGGACTTAAAGAGAAATTATGGAAACCTGAATGTGTCCTTTGATTTATGGAAGGGCGAGAGCGATGCACAGCCCTATATCCCGGCGCTGATTCAGGATCTCATTGACAAGGGGCTGGCTTACGAGAGCCAGGGAGCGCTTGTCGTGGACATTGCCGAGGAGACTGACTCCAAGGAGCTTCCTCCCTGCATCGTGAGAAAGTCTGACGGCGCGGCTCTCTATGCCACCTCCGATCTTGCGACTATCGTGCAGAGGGAGCAGGATTTCCACCCGGATCGCTATATTTACGTGGTGGACAAGCGCCAGGAGCTTCACTTTACCCAGGTATTCCGCGTGGCGAAGAAGGCCGGAATTGTGAAGGATGACACAAAGATGATCTTCCTCGGCTTCGGCACCATGAACAGCAAGGACGGCGGCCCGTTCAAGACCAGGGACGGAGGCGTCATGAGACTGGAACACCTGATCGACGAGATCGATGAGGAGGTTTACAGGAAGATTCAGGAGAAGCAGAGAGTTCCGGAGGAGGAGATGAGAAGGACTGCCGAGATGATCGGCCTTGCAGCCTTAAAATATGGAGATCTCTCTAACCAGGCTACGAAGGACTACGTGTTCGACGTGGATCGCTTTATCTCCTTTGAGGGAAATACAGGTCCTCACATTCAGTACATGGTTGTGCGCATTAAGTCCATCCTTGAAAAGTACGGGGAACTGATGGGCGGAACCTACAGCCTGATCCCCATTCGCCCGGCGGCGTCAGAGACAGAGAAAAAGCTGCAGCTTGAGCTGTGCCGCTTCGGAGAAGTGGTGGAGTCAGCTTTTGCAGAGACAGCGCCTCACCGTATCTGCCAGTATATGTATGACCTGTCTGATGCGTTTAACAATTTCTATCTGGTGAACAAAATCATCGGCGAGGAGGACAGAGAGAAGCAGGCGGGCTTTATCAGTCTGATCAGTCTGACAAAGGATGTTTTGAATGCCTGCATGGATCTTCTTGGAATGGAAGCGCCGGAGCATATGTAAGTGTGTGGGAGCAGGCCAAAGACAAGTCGAAAGCAGGGGCCTGCTCAGGGAGGTTGCCATATGGAGGTGAAGGAGCTGTCGGCTGACGCCTTCTGGAAGGGAGAGATCTGCATTTCAGGAAAGGTGGAGGACGAGGGACACATCTATCATACGAAGGTTTACATCAAGGGTAGTCAGATTTTTGACTACTCTTGTTCCTGTAGTGGGGGAAATTCTGGCCGGACCATGTGCCGTCATGGGCAGGAGCTCTACAGGGCGTATCAGGCAGAAGGACGGGAGAGAGAGGAAAAGGCTGTGTCTACTTCCCAGTCTGTGAGGATGATGATACGGGAATACACAAACCGCCAGGTGGCGGAAATTGTGGCAGAGAGCGAAGGGGAGGATGTGGAATTTCTGCCCCTTCTTCTTATACGCAGGGAAGGGCTCTTTCTCGAAGCCAGCTTAAAGAGGGGGCGGGAGTATCTGCTGAGGGATCTGGCAGCTTTCGCCCAGGCGGTGAGAGAGGGGCGATATGTGGAATACGGCAGAGGGCTGGCCTTTAATCACGATCTGAACGCCTTTACGAAGGAGAGCAGGGGAATGGCCGCCTTGGCATCCCAGCTGGCTCTCACATATCTGGACCACTATGGACAGATCAGGAGAGGCCAGATGCCGGCAGTGCCTGCGCTTCGCAGCCTGAAGCTGGGGAGGGCTGACGCGGACCGCTTTTTTGAACTGATTGAGGGGAGAAATCTGCAGTGCGAGGACATGAGGGGACACAGGAGAATTCTGGAGGCAGTCAGCGGGGATCCTGATTTCTGCGTCACAGTGAAAAAGGCCGGGAAGGGTGGAATAAAGGTGAGCGTGCCGCCGGATCTCCTTGTCTTTGAAGGGGAGAAAAGCCTCTATGTGGCAGATACAAAAAAACTGTACCGATGCAGCAGAGAGTACACGGAGGCCATGTCCGTGTTTTTGTCAGAGCTTTTGAAGAACCGGGAGGAGCCGGGGAGCGCTCTGGTGGGAGAGAGGGATATCCCCCTGTTCTATGAGCGGGTTTTAAAGGGCATGGAGGCCTTCGGGATTCTCACGCAGGAGGGAGTAGACCTGGAGAGCGCAAGACCGGAACCCCTCTCGGTCCGCTTTGCGTTTGACTGCCTCGATGACGGGAGAATTGCCCTGACACCCAGCCTGTCTTACGGGGACTACCATTTTCACCCAATGGACGACGGGGAAGTTCCAAAAGAAATCTGCCGGGATGTGCCGGGAGAATTTCGGGTAAGCTGCCTGATCACCAGGTACTTTTCCGCCAGGGAGGAGGGAACGGGAAGGCTTCTTCTGGCAGCGGGAGATGATGCCCTGTACCGTCTTCTGGACGAGGGGATGGAGCAGTTTGGAGAGCTTGGAGAAATCTGGTTCTCTGACAGATTCAGGGGGCTCAATATCCGCCGTGCCCCGGAGATTTCTCTGGGAGTGTCAGCGGCAGACGGATGGCTGAAGCTGACACTCGACACAGGGGATATGAGCGGTACGGAGCTTTTAAAGGTTCTCGACGCCTACAGACAGAAAAAGAAGTATTATCGGCTGAAAAACGGGGAATTCTTAAAATTGTCGGATGACGGCTTCATGACTATTGCAAGGCTTCAGGAGGGGCTTGGCATCGGAAAGGGGGAGCTGAAAGAAAAACAGATTGTCCTGCCGAGCTATCGGGCTCTCTACCTGGATCAGATGGTCAGAGAAGAGGGAGGGATTGCCTTTTACAGGGACAGCCTTTACAAGGCGGTGGTGCGGGGGATGAAGTCGGTGGCGGACAGCGATTTTGAGATTCCTGCATCCTTTCAGGGGGAGCTGAGGGAATATCAGAAAACGGGCTACCGCTGGCTGCGTACCCTGGACCACTGGGGCTTTGGCGGCATTCTGGCGGACGACATGGGGCTTGGGAAGACCATACAGGTGATCGCCCTTCTGCTCTCCGCGAAGGAGGAGGGAATGTCCCTGATTGTCTGCCCTGCATCTCTGGTCTATAACTGGGCCCACGAGCTGTCTGTGTTCGCTCCGTCTCTGCGGGTTCTGACGGCGGCAGGCAGCTTAGGGGAGCGCAGAGAGCTGCTCGCCGGGATGGATTCCTGCCAGGTGATTGTGACTTCCTATGATCTGCTGAAGAGAGATATTGAAATATACCGGGAGAAGAGTTTCCGGTTCGAGATCCTTGATGAGGCTCAGTGCATCAAAAATGCGGCCACCAAGAGCGCGCGGGCAGTGAAAGAGGTAAAGGCCCGCACCCGGTTTGCCCTGACGGGCACTCCTGTGGAAAATCATCTGGGAGAGCTCTGGAGTATTTTTGATTACCTGATGCCGGGATTTCTGTTTGCCTATGGGAAATTCCGGACCATGTACGAGATTCCCATTGTGAAGGACAGGGATGAGAGAGCGGCTGCGAATCTGCGCCGCCTGATTGGCCCCTTCCTGCTGCGCCGCCTGAAGTGCGATGTGCTGAAAGAACTGCCGGAAAAAATCGAGAGGGTGGTATACTCTGCCTTCGAGGGAGAGCAGAAAAAGCTCTACGGGGCCAATGTGCTCCGGCTCCGGAAGGAGCTGGAAGCTGGCGGGGAGCTGCCGGGAAAAATACAGATCCTGGCAGGACTTACAAGGCTTCGCCAGATCTGCTGTGATCCTTCCCTCTGTTATGAAAATTACAAGGGTGAGTCGGCAAAGCTGGAAACCTGTCTGGCTCTGCTCTCAGGGGCGGTTGCGGCCGGGCACAGGGTTCTGCTCTTCTCCCAGTTTGCCTCCATGTTCCCGATTATAAAGAAGAGGCTTGACAGAGCCGGGATCGGCTGCTTTGTGCTGACTGGGGCCACCTCTAAGGAGGAGAGAAGCCGTCTGACTGCCAGGTTTTATGCAGGGGACGTTCCGGTGTTCCTGATTTCCTTAAAGGCAGGAGGTACGGGGCTGAATCTGACGGCTGCGGATGTGGTGATCCACTATGATCCCTGGTGGAATGCCGCGGCTCAGGATCAGGCCACAGACAGGGCGCACCGGATTGGCCAGAAAAAGCAGGTGACGGTGTTCCGGCTGATTATGAAGGGGACAGTGGAGGAGAGTATTCTTCACCTTCAGGAGTCCAAATCGGAGCTGGCAGACCGGATTGTGACAGAGGGCAGTGTCTCTCTGGCCGGCCTTGGGCGGGAGGAGCTCTTAAAGCTGCTGGAGCCGTGATGAGGGGGACAGTTTTCTGTATACAAAGATCAGAATTGTCTGCAGAGCCAGATCAGAGATAGCATAAAAAATAATAATAGTAATTTTTATCAAAATAATAGTGGACAAAAGAGAAGTCCTATGCTATAGTAATAGCAGAGTTCAGGGACGGCCAGAGCAGAAGGCTGAGACAGCCTGGTTAAGTACCTGCCGGAAGGATATCCGACACAGGTACAGGCCGGATCCGGGAACTGAGTGTTTGAGACAGGGAAATATCGAAATTCAGAACCTTGATGGATAAGGAGGATTTTATCATGAAGAAATATGTATGTGACGTATGCGGCTATATCTATGATCCGGCTGAGGGAGATCCGGATAACGGAGTGGCAGCAGGAACAGCCTTTGAGGATATTCCTGAGAGCTGGGTATGTCCGCTGTGCGGCGTAGGCAAGGATCAGTTTTCTGTTGAGGAGTAATCGCAGAGCAGCAGAATAGGAAGAACAGAAGTTACCCCCTCTGGTTTTACACGGCCGGAGGGGATTTTTGCATAAGATCGTCCGCATTCCGGAAAGGAGGGAGGAAGACCTGTGGAAGAGAGAAAAGGGCTGCTTGGCAGGGTAATGGAGAAGTGCGCGGTGACTGCCAGGCTGCACCAGAATTATCTGAGAAGGGAGATGGGGAAGACTGGAATTTCTAAAAGCCAGCGCCAGCTCCTTCTCTATATTGAGAAGAACCCGGGGGCAACCCAGAGAGAGATTGCAGCCAGGCGAAATGTTTCTACAGCGTCAGTGGCGGTAGCCGTAAAAAAGCTGGAAAAAGAGGGATACCTGATAAAGGATACTGACCGGACGGACAGCCGGCGCAGCTGTCTGCGGCTGACCTGCGGCGGACAGAAGGTGGCGGATGAGAGCAAACGGCTGTTTGAATACACAGAGGCTTCCATGTTTTCCGGTTTTTCGGAGGAAGAGATTCTGCAGTTTGAGAATTTTCTGAACCGGATTATTAAGAACGGGGAGTCTCTTCTCCAGGAGGAAAGCAGATAGAAACAGGCACAGCCAAATTTACGCCTTCGTCTGTGCTATACTAAAAGATGGTGATAAAAATGGTATTGACAATTCCGATGATGCTGCCAGTTGTGATTCCGGGTATGATGACAGTGTCCTGTCTCTCACTTTTTTACTGCATGAAGCCGGAATCAGGGAGAAAGGAGCGGCTGGCTGATTTTGAAAAATATTATATAGCTCACAGAGGGTTTCACAACAATGAGGAGGGCTGCCCGGAAAATTCCCTTCCCGCCTTCCGAAGAGCAGCAAAGATGGGGTATGGGATTGAGCTGGATGTGCAGCTCACCAAAGATAAGCGCCCTGTGGTGTTCCATGACTATGACTTAAAACGGGCCGCAGGAGCGGACAGGATGGTGGAGGACTGTACTTACGAAGAGCTTAAGGCTTACGGACTGTTCGGAACGAAGGAGCGCATTCCGCTGCTGGAAGAGGTGCTGAGCGCTGTGGGAGGACGGGTTCCGCTGGTTGTGGAGATTAAGGCAGAACGAAAATACAGGGAGCTCTGTGAGATTGTGGCGGCCTGCCTTGACCGCTACAGCGGCCTTTACTGTATGGAGTCTTTCAGCCCGCTGGCAGTCAGATGGTTTAAGAAAAACAGGCCTCATGTGCTGAGAGGACAGCTTGCCACCAACCACAGACGGGAAGGGCTTAAGACTCCGTGGCCGGCACAGCTGGTGCTTACCAACTGTCTGCTGAACGCATGGAGCGGACCGGATTTCATTGCTTACAACTGCCGTTTCTCGGAATCTCTGGCTGTGCGTCTGATGCGCAGGATCCACAAGTGCAAGATGGCAGCCTGGACCATTAAGAGCCAGAAGGATCTGGAGAAACAGAGAAAACGGTTTGATCTGTTTATTTTCGACAGCTTTCGGCCGGAGGAGGAAAAGGAGAGAAAAGAGGAGTAAAGGCACTATTTGCTGAGACGGAGACACTTGGAAAATCAGGAGGTATGGAAAATGGCGATGGAATATGAGGGACAGATTTGCCGTCCGCCGATGGAGCGGGCATCGTTTATGCTTCCGGTGGCTGTGGGATGCTCCTACAACCGCTGTATATTCTGTACACTGTTTAAGCATGTATCTAGCCGTCTGCTTCCCATGGAGCAGATTCAGGCAGAGCTTTCGAGGGTAAAGACCCTTGGAGGAAATCCGGAACGTGTATTTCTGGGAGATGGAAATGCCTTTGGTCTTCCCACGGAGAGGCTGCTTGAAATTCTTGACAGGATTCACGAGGCCTTTCCCGCATGCAGGGAGGTCAACATGGATGCCACTGTGACCAATATCCGGGAAAAGAGCGACGAGGAGCTGAGATCTCTCTTTCAGGCCGGAGCGAGAGGACTCTACCTGGGGATAGAGAGCGGAATGGCCAAGGTGCTGCGCTTCATGAAAAAAGACCACACACCGGAGGAGGCATACAGGGAGATAGGAAGGATCAGGGAGCAGGGCTTTTCCTACAATGCCCATCTGATGCTGGGTCTGGCCGGAAAGGGGAACGGACAGAAAAATGCGGAGGAAACAGCCCGGTTCATAAACCGGACAGAACCAGATCGGATTATTAATTTTACCATCTTCCTGCACAGGGAGGCTCCACTCTGGAGGGAGATCGAGAGGGGGACCTTTGTTCCGGCTGACGAGTATGAGAATCTGCTGGAGGAGAGGAGTCTGATTGAACAGATCGGGGACTTTTCCCTTCTCTATGACGGCTTTCACGATAATATTGAAGTCAGAACCAGGGGAAAACTTCCGGAGGACAGGGAGAAGATGCTCATCCATCTGGACAGGGCGGCAGAACGCCTTTTGTATGAAAAGAGAAACAAGAAAAAGGATTGAAATTCTGGCGAAATCTGTTACAATGTAGGGGACAATTAAATAATGAGAGAATATTACGGATAACGAGAGGAAAAAATGATGAAAAAGAAGAAGATTCTTTTAGGTTTGACGACACTTTTCGTATCTGCTGCACTCTGCGCATGCGGTGGCGGCAAGAATGGAGAAGGATCCTCAGCGGCAAAGCAGAATGAAGCATCTGCTGCAGAAGAAGGTAATACTCTTTCAGAAGGAACACCCAAAGCAGGCGGAAGTGTTGTGGTTGGCATGACACACGACCTGGCTAGTCTTGACCCCCACGCTACAACGGACGCAGGAACTAGAGATGTGGTTTTCAATTTGTACGAAGGGCTTGTGAAGCCCGCCCCGGACGGCAGTCTGATACCGGCAGTGGCCAGTGATTACAAGATCTCAGAGGACGCAAAGACTTATACTTTTACCCTCAGAGAAGGAATCACTTTTCACGACGGAACTCCTGTGACGGCCGAGGATGTCAAATATTCCATTGATCGATGTGCGGAGGCCAATCAGGGCTCCGCTTTTTCTATGCTCTCAGAAGTAGCTGTGAAGGACGAAAAGACCATTGAGGTGAAACTGAATGAGAGCTATTCTGAGTTCCTGGCAGATCTCTCCCAGGCTTATATTATTCCTGCCGCCAATGAGAACCCGGCAGGAAATCCCATTGGAACAGGCCCGTTTCAGTTTGTGTCCTACACGCCTGACCAGTCAGTTGTACTGGAGAAGTATGACGGCTACTGGCAGGAAGGGCTTCCCTATCTGGATGAGGTGACCTTTAAGATTACGGCTGACGTAGATACTGCGTTTATGGAGCTTCAGGCAGGCACTATCGACATTCTGAAACACCTGACCAGCGCTCAGGTGCAGACTTTAAATGACAGCTTTAAGGTGGAAAGCGGAAGCATGAACCTGGTTCAGGCTATGTTTTTAAACAGCGCCTATGAGCCGCTTTCCAAGAAAGAGGTAAGGCAGGCTCTGTGCTATGGGGTGGACCGGG
Organism: Clostridium sp. AM29-11AC; assembly: GCF_003480545.1. NCBI lineage: Bacteria > Bacillati > Bacillota > Clostridia > Eubacteriales > Clostridiaceae > Clostridium > Clostridium sp. AM29-11AC. The sequence continues at coordinate 34,386 of NZ_QUJI01000005.1, read as the reverse complement.
ACGCCATCAACCAGTTCCTGTTCGGAGGAAAGAGCCATCTGATCGGTTCCCACATGATTCCCAATATGGCTGTGTACTACGAGCCTCAGGCGGAAAAAGTCTACAGCTATGATCCGGCGAAGGCCAAGGAGCTTTTAACAGAGGCAGGATATCCGGACGGTTTTGATCTGGAGATTACAGTGCCGAGCTCTTACTCCCAGCATGTGGATACGGCCCAGATCATCGTAGAAGAGTTAAGTCAGATCGGAGTGAATGCCACCATCAATCAGGTCGAGTGGAGTACCTGGCTCAGCGATGTGTACACAGACGGAAAGTTTGAGGCCACAGTGATTGGCTTTGACGGGACTCTTGCCCCGAATGACTGGCTGATGAAGTACACAACGGGCAATAAGAAAAACTTTATGCACTACTCAAATCCAGAATACGATCAGGTATTTAACAAAGCCTACACTACAGTAGACGAGGCAGAAAAGGAAGCCCTCTACAAGGAGGCTCAGATGATTCTGGCAGAGGATGCGGCTGCTGTGTATATCCAGGATCCGGCCAACTTTGTAGCAGTGAACAAAAGACTTGGCGGATATACCTTCTATCCTACAGCAGGTGACGATATGTCTCTGGTATATGAAATCGGAGAGTAAGAGAAGACGGACGGTGGCTGAAACCGTCTGAAAAAATGAACAAGCAGGCCGGGCAGAAGAGCGAGAGTAAGAATTCTCTGTCTGGCTCATAAAAATAAGGCAGTGAATTGCCGGAGGATATCGATGAAATACTTTTTTAAGAAACTGGTTACTCTCATTATCACATTGTTGCTGATATCTCTTCTCACATTCACTGCTTTTTCTGTTATTCCGGGGGATGCGGCTTTGACGCGTCTGGGAGAGGATGCGACAGAAGAGCAGATTGAAGCATTCAGGGAAGAGTACGGACTGAATGATCCGATGCCGGTCAGATATGTCAACTGGCTGTCAGGTGCAGTGAGAGGAAATTTTGGAGATTCCTACTATTACGATAACATGACAGTGAGCGAGCTTTTAGCGGTCAGGCTTCCGGTTACGGTTCTGCTGGCAGCAGTTTCCCTTGTGATGATTTTGGTCTGTTCTGTGCCTCTGGGGCTTCTGTGCGCCAGAGGAGCGGGAGGGGCTCTCGATCACGCGGTAAACGGAACTCTTCAGGTGGTTATGGCCGTTCCCTCCTTTTTTCTGGGAATTATCCTGACTTATGTGTGCGGTCTGATTCTCAAGTGGTTCCAGCCGGGACAGTTTGTGGCACCGTCGGAGAGCTTTTGGGGGGCAGTTTCCTATCTGGTGTTTCCGGCTGCGGCTGTGGCTCTTCCCAAAATTGCCATGGTGGTAAAGTTTCTGAGAAATTCCGTGCTGTCTGAGCTCTCCAGAGATTATGTGCGCACGGCGAGGAGCAGAGGAAACAGCAGCAGGAGGATTCTGTATGTCCACGTGCTGAAGAATGCTCTGATTCCGGTCATTACCTTCGTGGCTATGGTGGTGGCTGAGATTCTGGCAGGAAGTATCATTGTGGAGCAGGTGTTCAGCGTTCCCGGAGTAGGAAGGCTTCTGATCAGCTCCATCTCAAACAGGGACTACCCGATTGTGCAGGCGATTGTGATGTATGTGACGCTGGTGGTGGTGCTTGTGAATTTCCTGGTGGATATGATGTACCAGCTTCTGGATCCCAGAGTCAGGACATCGTAGGCAGAGCCATCTAATTTTCGTCACGGAGGAGAGAAAGCGTGAAAAAGAAACGAAACTGGAATTTAATCCTGGGGCTGTCGCTCACCTTATTTTTTCTGGCAGCCGCTATTTTAGGGCAGTTTTGGACACCCTATCCCCCTACCCAGATGGATGCCCTGCAGGTAAATATGGCGCCCTGCCTGGCTCACCCTATGGGAACGGACAACTTTGGAAGGGATATTTTAAGCCGAGTTATGTATGGCAGCGGCAATACCTTTTTTGTGGCAGTCTGTACAGTCCTCATAGGAGGGATGCTGGGTACGGCGGCAGGAGCCCTCACCGGCTACTACGGAGGTATTCTGGATAATGCGCTGATGCGGATCAGCGATATGATTCTGAGCTTTCCCAGCGTTTTGCTGGCGCTTCTTTTTATCAGCCTGATGGGGCCTGGAAAATACAATATCATTCTGGCTCTTGGGATCCTGTTCATCCCCGTGTTTGCAAGGATTGTCAGGAGCGAGGTAATCCGCTGCAGGGAGCTTGACTTTGTAAAGAGCGCCAGGGTGATGGGCGTGGGAAATCTGAGAATTATCTTTGTCCACATTCTCCCCAATGCATCAGTCAGCATCCTTACCACAGCAGCTATATCCTTTAATAATGCCGTTCTCTCTGAAGCAGGCATGAGCTATCTGGGGCTGGGTGTACAGCCGCCGGAGCCGAGCCTTGGCAGAATGCTCTCAGAGGCTCAGTCCTATCTGTTTGGAACCCCCTGGTATGCCATTTTCCCGGGTGTTGTGATTATTCTTATCATCCTCGGCTTTTCCATGACAGGGGAAGGACTCAGGCAGCTTCAGCAGTAGGAGATACAGGAAGCGATGCAGTCAGACGGGAAGGGCAGTTCGGAAAAAGGCAATGAAGGGCTGCCTCCGGTAACAGCAAAAATGCAGTTTAAAAAAGCAGGTATGAACATGACAGAGTACAGAAAGACACAGACCAAAGCAGGAGGAAAGGACGGAAGCGAAAAGCAGATTCTCGCTATGGTGAGGGATCTGTCAGTGGAATTTAATGACAACGGGCCGGAAACGGAGGTTGTGAAAGGAATCAGCTTCCCCATCTATGAGGGGGAGATACTGGGAGTGGTGGGAGAGAGCGGATCCGGAAAATCCATGACAGCGCTTGCCATGATGGGACTTCTGCCGGAGCGCGCGAAGGCAGAGAGAGGAAGCATAGAATTTTCCCAAAAGGACGGGGAGACGGTGGATCTGCTCAAGCTGTCCCCAAAAGAGATGCAGAAGGTACAGGGCCGTGAAATTTCTATGGTGTTTCAGGAGCCGATGACCTCCTTAAATCCCGTCATGAAAATCGGAAGGCAGGTGGGGGAGAACCTGGAGCTGCATACAGAGCTTACAAGAGAGGAGATCCGGGAGAGGTCTGCCCAGGCTCTGGAGCAGGTAGGCCTCTCAGAGCCAGAGGAGCTTTTGGAACGGTATCCCCATGAGCTGTCGGGAGGAATGCGCCAGAGGGTTATGATTGCCCAGGCGATGATTGCCGCTCCCAGACTATTGATTGCAGATGAACCTACTACTGCTCTGGATGTTATTGTGCAGGCGCAGATTCTGAAACTGCTGCGCAGAATTCATGAGGAACAGAACACATCCATTCTCTTTATTTCCCATGATTTGAATGTAATCAGGGAGATCTGCGACCGTGTTCTCGTCATTTACAAAGGAGTGATAGTGGAGGAGGGGGAGGTCAGCCAGGTGCTGAACCACCCTCAGCATGAATACACGAAACGCCTGGTGGCCTCTATCCCGCAGGCGGCCAGAGATACAGAAAGCGGGAAGGAGATTCTGAATATCTCCCATCTGGACGTATTCTACAGGGAAGGGGGAGGGATTTTTAAGAAGCCTTCCAAAAAGCATGTCCTCTGCGATGTCAATCTCACGGTGAAGGAGGGGGAGATACTGGGAATTGTCGGAGAGAGCGGCTGCGGAAAATCCACTCTCTCAAAGACGATAGTCGGCCTCAACAGGGATTACTCCGGCGAGATTCATACAGAGGGGGAACTGCACCCGCAGATGGTATTTCAGGATCCGTTCGGCTCCCTGAATCCTGCCAGGAAAATCGGGTGGATTCTCGAGGAGCCTCTGCGTCTCAGGGGAATCCGCGACAGGAGCGAGAGGCGCAGGCTGGCTGAGGAAATGCTTGTAAAAATAGGGCTTGACGAGTCGTTCTACAGCAGGCGCCCCAGAGAGCTTTCGGGAGGTCAGAGACAGAGAATCAGCATCGGAGCGGCTCTCCTTGCCGATTCCAGGCTGCTGGTAGCCGACGAGCCGGTGTCTGCCCTGGATGTAACAGTTCAGTCTCAGATTCTGAAACTGCTGCTGAATATTCACCAGGAGAGGAAAAATACTCTTCTGTTTGTGAGCCATGATCTGAACATTGTGCGCCGGATCTGCCACAGAGTAGCTGTCTTGTATCTGGGAGAGGTTGTAGAATCTGGGGATGTAGAGGAAATATACAGAAATCCCTGCCATCCGTATACCAGGCTGCTGCTGGAATCCTCTCTGGGTGGAGAGAAGGAGAAAGACAGGAAAGAGATGCATCTATCTTCTGATATCGGGGAAACCTTTGGAAGAGAGAGCGCAGGCTGTCCTTTCTTCCCCAGATGCCCGAAGCGGACGAAGCAGTGTGAGAGCGCAAGGCCGGAGGTAATAAGGCTGGAAGACGCCCACGAGGTGAAATGCTTTCTGTTTGCGGAGGAGAAAACTTCTCCGGAGCAGGAGAGAGGAGAGGCCTAGGAAAACAGGACAGACACAGGAGACTAGATAGCTTAAACAGAGCGGAAAGGAGAAGCAAATGAATGTAAAAGGAAAAGCTGCCATTGTCACTGCATCTACCAGGGGGATCGGCTGGGCCTGTGTTAAGGCGCTGGCGAAGGAAGGAGCCATCGTCTACATGGCTGCCAGAAACAGGGAAGCGGCTGAACAGAGGATAGAAGAGCTTGCAGGCCAGGGGCTTTCAGCAAAATGGGTATACTGCGACGCATCGGTGAAGGAATCCTACGCTTCCATGGCAAGGGAGGTGGAAGCCTCAGAGGGAAAAATCGATATTCTGGTAAACAACTTTGGAACCTCCAATCCGAAGACGGATCTGGACATTGAGAAGACAGCCTATGAAGACTTTATGAATACCCTGGATTTAAACCTGGCCAGTGTCTACCTCTCTGTCCAGGCAGTGCTCCCGGTTATGAAAAGGCAGGGAGGCGGCAGCATTATCAACATCAGCTCCATCGGAGGCCAGCTTCCGGATGTGGCCAGAATCGGATATGCGGTGAGCAAGGACGCCATCATCTACCTTTCAAAGAATATTGCGCTCCAGGAGGGAAGGAACGGAATCCGCGTCAATGTGGTCTGCCCGGGGCAGACGGCTACGGATGCGGTGAAGGGAAATATGTCTGAGGCTTTCCAGGAACTGTTTCTGCGCCACACACCGATCCGGAGGATGGGAACGCCGGAGGAGATTGCCGCCGCTGTTCTGTACTTTGCAAGTGAGGAGGCCGCCTATACCACGGGACAGGTTCTTTCTGTTTCCGGCGGTTTCGGGATGGGAACACCTGTATACGGGGATCTGATGGGACTTTCAGCAGAAAATCGTCATTAGGGGGCATAATTAAGAACTAATTGGGCGATTAACCAATATTTGTCGGAATTTAATAAAAACTTTGCAGTAATATATAGAAAAGACGCCGGAAATATAGTATAATTACAATCAGAGAAATTCATAAGACAGTTTCTTATATTTCAGATGCAGACCGCAATGGACAGATGTGCGGGGGATGAGCAAGTGTGAAAAGGAGGAGGAGCGATTTTATGGATGAAAGGATTGCAGCGCTCAGAAGGATTCTGGATGAGAGCAATTATACGGTAGCCCTCTGCGGTTCAGGCATGATGACAGAAGGGGGAGTCACGGGAATAAAGGCTCCGGAGCGGGCATACGAGATCGAAAAGAAATATGGCGCGTCGCCGGAATATATTTTTACCAGCGCCTATTATAACACCCGGCCGGAAAAGTTTTTCAATTTTTATAAAGAAGAGATTCTGAAGCATATCCCCGAGCCGACTGCCGGCAGCTATGTTATGGCAAGGATGGAGGCTGCCGGAAAGCTCCAGTGTATTATTACCGCAAATGTGTATAATCAGGCAATCAGGGGCGGATGCGAGCATGTAATTAATCTGCACGGATCAGTGTTTGAGAATCAGTGTCCCCACTGCGGAGAGCTTTACACGGTAGATGATATGCTGAATGCAAAGGGAATTCCGAGCTGTCGTGTCTGCAACTCGACAATCAGGCCGAAGGTTTCTCTGTTCGGGGAGATGGTTGACAGCCGGATCATGACGAGGACGACGGAGGAGGTTGAAAAGGCGGAGGTTCTTCTGCTGCTCGGCACAACACTCAGATCGGACGTATTCTCCAATTATTTCAGGTATTTCCACGGAAAATACCTGGTGGCAATCCACAGAACGCCCCACTATTCAGACGCAAAGGCAGACATGGTTATTATTGACGAGCCGGGACATGTTTTGGAACAGCTCGGGTATTAAAAGCCGCCTGCTCAGTGCGGCGGCAGAAAGCAGCGCGGAAATGAAAAAGTAAAAGAGGCCGGCCCTGATTTAGACGGGGCCGGCCTCTTCGGATGTGGGCGGGATGGAGAGGAGGAAAAATACTGCCAGGCCAGCCCTGTAATTTCTACAGGTACTTTTTCATCTCTTCGATATTTTTCTCTTCCATGTTCAGCTGTCGTTTGGCCAGACTGACTATCGCCGGATTGGAGCCGTGATAGGCGTTGAGCTGCTTTTTCAGTTCGGTCACTCCCATGATGTTTCCCTGTATCATCATCTCGGCCAGTTTGGAGGTGGAGGGATTTACAAGGCTCTTCATGGTGGAAGTTACCCGGGACATGGCCTTGGCCACCGGGCTTGCATCCTCCGCCTGAACTCCCTGGGCCCTTAAAAGCCTTCCGCTCTCGTCGTAAGCCTCCTCATATTCGTCAAGCTGGGAATTCAGGGCATGAAGAAACTGAGAGTCATTGCTCAGCTGAATGATATGGCGGATGCTGTCCCGGCCCATATCTGCATTCTGGTGTATCTGGTTTAAAAGTTCAATATCCTGTGTCATCATCCTTCTCCTTTCCTTTTTCTGGAGCCTTTCAGATGGGCTGCTCCATAAGCTGTGCTGTTGTGTTCAGAATGTGTGTCCTCTGCCTTGGCCATATGGCGGGCGCCGGGATTATCATCTGCCTCTGGCTGGGATGCGTCAGTCCCGGCAGCTCTGGCGTGGTAGGCAGATTCCTCAGGAGGAATGGTTCTGTAATCATAAATGTTCACTGAAATTCTCCTTTCCTTTCAGGCGCAGCAGCGCTGCAATTTGTTTCTCTGCTTAGTATGGGGAGAAAAAAAGCGGTTTAGACATATGGAGGAAAAGAATTAATGGAAATTTCATTGTTTTTTTATGGCATTCATGGTATTATCAGGGAACGGCTGAACAACAGAAAGGATGAGTGAAATGAAGAAAAATTTATTTATAAAAGCAGCACTCTGCATGGCAGCAGTATCCCTGCTCACAGCCTGTCAGAGTCAGAAAAACTCAGAAACCGTCGGGACAGAGGTTCAGGCAGCTTCCAAACAGGATAATCAGGAGGAAAGCCAGACTGGGGAAAGCGAGGAGAGCAGGGGAGTATTCGAGGCGTTTACTGCCCAGGATCTGGATGGAAACCAGGTGGATCAGAGTATTTTCGCGGATGCGGATCTGACCATGATCAACGTGTGGGGAACCTTCTGCACGCCATGCCTGGACGAGATGCCGGATTTGGGAGAGCTGAGTGAGGAATATAAAGACAAGGGCATGCAGATAATCGGAATCTGCTCTGACACGGTGAATGCAGACAGGGAGCTTGACGAGGCCCAGGTTAAGAAGGCCAAAGAGCTGGCAGAGCAGACGGGAGCAGACTATCTTCACCTTGCCATGTCCGGCGATCTGGTCGACACCCTGCTTCCGCAGGTGATGGCTGTGCCCATGACAATCTTTGTAGACAGCGAGGGAAAGCAGGTGGGGTCCGCCTATATGGGAGCCAGGGATAAAGACGGATGGACGGAGATTATAGAGGAGATGCTGGCCTCTGTACAGGGGGAGGCCTGATGAGAAGGAAGAGGCTTCGCCTGACTCAGACAGGTCTGCTGCTGGCAGCAGTGGTTTTTCTGGCTGCCGGAGTGTACCGGGATGAGGTGGCGGTGGTTTTTGTGAAGGCTGCCAACATCTGCATGGAATGTATCGGCCTCGGATAGAAGAGGACAGACGGAACCGGAGTGCAGGCGCGGTGAAAAAGAGAAAGAAAAAAGACAGCACAAGAGAAAGAAAAAGAGATAGAGAAAGAAAAAGAGATAGAAGAGAGAGCAAAGAGAGATGAAAGAAAAGCGACATCTGTCAGAAAAGACAGCAGAAAAAACGAGCCGGGCAAAGCCGGCCGGCCGGTTTCGCCTGCTCGTGCAGGCTGCCTGGTTTGCCGTCACAAATGGATATGCAGCCGGGTTTCTGGAAAAAAGGATTTATACCGGCAAGCTGAAACGCCTGTGCGTGCCGGGGCTTAACTGCTATTCCTGTCCGGGAGCGCTTGCAAGCTGCCCCATCGGCTCTCTGCAGGCTGTGCTCTCCAGCAGTGAGTTTACGTTCTCCTGCTATGTACTGGGATTTTTGATGCTTTTTGGAACCGTGCTGGGGCGGCTGGTGTGCGGATGGCTCTGCCCCTTCGGACTGGTTCAGGATCTGCTGCACAAAATTCCATTTCCCGGAAAGCGGAAAAACCTTCCGGGACACAGATTTTTGAGACAGCTCAAATATGTGATTCTGGTACTGTTTGTCATCCTCCTGCCGTCGGCTGTGGCGGGAATAACGGGCAACGGGGAGCCGTGGTTCTGCAAATACATCTGTCCCAGCGGGACACTGATGGGAGGAATTCCGCTGGCGCTGGGAAATCCGCTGCTGCGCTCCGCCATAGGCACTCTGTTTTCGTGGAAAATGTTTCTGCTGATTCTGACCGTGGTTCTCTCAGTCAAATATTACAGACCGTTCTGCAAATACGTATGTCCTCTCGGGGCGATTTACGGACTGTTTAACCCGGTGGCCCTGTACCGGCTTCAGGTGGACGAAAATAAGTGCATCGGCTGCAAGTCCTGCCAGAGGGCCTGCAAAATGGATATTAAGGTCTGGGAAAAGCCCAACAGCGCGGAATGCATCCGCTGCGGCGACTGCAGGACAGCATGTCCCACAGGGGCGATCACTTCCGGCTTTCGCCTGCACGGGCAGGAGGAGAAGGAGAGACGGGCAGCAGGGCAGGAAAAAAACGAGAGAGGAGCAGTCTAATCGATTTATGGAAGCAGAGCGCGCTGAAAAGCTGCTGAGAAAATATTCCGCTGCCTGTCAGAAAGCCGGGTGGGAAGACAGCAGGCGAATGCGGAAATAGAAAAAGTCAGAAACAGGAGGACATTTTGTGCCGGTGAAAGCTACAAAACGTCCTCCTGTTTCCTTTTTAATCTTTTCTTCTCAATCGTTTCTTTTAACCTTTTTCTCTCAGCCTTTAATTTCCGCACTCAATGCTGATTTCATTGAACTTTCCGAGAATATCCTCTACCTTCACGGCGGATTTTTCCGCGGCATTTTTGTCCATGACTGCCTGACCCTGGTGCATCATGAGAAGGCGGCTGCCGTACTCGACCGCATATCTGAGATTGTGGGTGACCATGATTGTAGTCAGCTTTTTCTCCTTCACAATCTTGTCAGTCAGCTCCATAATAATTTCTGCCGTCTTCGGATCGAGAGCTGCTGTGTGTTCGTCGAGAATCAGAAATTCGATGGGAGTCATCGTCGACATGAGAAGAGCCATAGCCTGCCTCTGGCCTCCGGAGAGGCCGCCGGCCTTCACATCCAGCTTATCCTCAAGTCCCAGCCCCAGGAGCTTCAGATTTTCCCGGTAAAAGTCAATCCGCTTCCGGTTTGTTCCCCAGCGCAGGTTAAAGGGCTTTCCCTTTGTGTCTGCCAGAGACATATTTTCAAGGATTGTCATGTTAGGGCAGGTTCCCATAGAAGGGTTCTGAAAGACCCGGCCGATGACCCTCTGCCGTTTGTATTCCGGCATTTTTGAAATGTCGGTTCCGTTGATGAGGATGCTTCCCGCATCTACGGGGATGCTTCCGCAGATGATGTTCAGGAGAGAGGTCTTGCCGGAGCCGTTGCTGCCCACTACAGAGACGAACTCACCCTGGCGGACAGTCAGACTGAAATCCTCAAACAGGCACATCTCATTGACAGTTCCCTGATTGTAAAATTTTCTGATATGTTTGATTTCCAGCATTTATCTCACCTTCTTTCTCGCGGAGCGATCACTTAACACAAGGATGATCAGGAACATGGCGGCGATGACGAACTTGTTGTTTGAAGTGTTGATGCCGAAGTTCTGTGCCACATTCATGGCCAGGGAGGTACAGGCCTTGTAGAGAATGGAGCCGAGGATGACTGCGGTGGTAGTTCTCAGGAATCCCAGCTTTGCAAAGAGCTTTGTTCCGATAATCACGCTTGCAAGGCCTGTGACAATGGTTCCTGTCCCGACGCTGATCTCGAAAAAGCCCTGCTGCTGGCAGAATACGCAGCCTGCCAGAGCAGCCAGCCCGTTGGCCAGGGCCAGTCCGATAATTTTTACGGTGCCTTTATCTTTGGCCAGAGCCGTCACAAGGGTTTCATTGTCGCCGGCGGCCCGCAGAAGCAGGCCGGAGCGCGTCTTCAGATACAGATCTAAAAGGAGCTTTACGATCAGTACAATCACAAGCAGGATGGCCGCTACCGTAATGTCAAAGGTGCGGTTGGACAGGGCGGAGGTCATCTCGTTCTCAAAGATGGTTTCCTGACTGTAGATAGGGAGGTTTGCCTTGTTCCCCGCCACGATCAGGTTGATGGAGTACAGACCGGTCATGACAATGATTCCGGACAGCAGATCCCTGACTTTGAGCTTCACATGGATCAGGCCTGTCACTGTCCCGGCCAGAGCTCCCGCGAGAAAAGCCAAAGGAAGAGTGAGCCAGGCGGGAACTCCCGCTATGATGGCGGCAGCTGTCACAGCTGCGCCGAAGGGAAAGGTGCTGTCAACGGACAGATCCGGAAAGTCCAGGATGCTGTAGGTGATATATACGCCAAGAGCCATCAGCGAGTAGATGAGACCCTGGATGAGGATGGAAAGAAAAATGGTCATGTGTGTTACCTCATTTCTGCTACTGTGCAATCTCGTCAAACATTTCTGCCGCACTGTCTGTCAGCTCTTCTGGAAGGGTGATGCCCAGATTCTCAGCGACTGCAGTGTTACCGTAGAAGGATGCGCCCTCTATAAGCTCGTAAGGCATTTCGCTTGCTTTGGTCTCGCCCTTTAAAACCTTTGCAGCCATGCGTCCGGTCTGCTCTCCCAGAGCCACATAGTCAAGTCCCATGGCAGCCAGACAGCCCTTTTTAACCTGCTCAATCTCGCTTCCGAATACGGGGATGCCATTTTTATTGGCAGCGTCCAGGACAACCGGAAGGGAGCTTACCACATTGTTGTCAGTCAGATTGCTGATGCAGTCCACCTTTGCAGCCAGCTGTTCTGCAGCCAGCGGGATGTCTGCCACTGTGGAAATGCCGCTTTCCACAATCTCAAGGCCGTATTCCGGAGCAGCCTGTTTGTATTCCTCGATGGCGGCCTGGGAGTTGACCTCATTGGTGCTGTAGAGGATCCCCACGGTCTTTGCCTCCGGAAGAAGCTTACGGATCATGGAGAGCTGTTCGGAAACGGGGAGCTTGTCGCTGGTTCCGGTGATCTCACCTACCGGCATCTGATCCTCCGTGGCAAGCTCTGCAAGCACCGGATCCGTGACGGCGGTGTAAACAACGGGAATGTCGGTTCTCTTTGTCACTCCGTATGCGCTCTGGGCGATGGGAGTTGCGATGGCACAGACCAGATCCACGTCATTGGAGACAAAGTTTGTGATAATCTGGCCGGAGAGGGATCCGTCACCGTTGGCGTTTTCGTAGATGATTTTCAGGTTTTCATTCTCCACAAAGCCCTCATCAGCGAGACCCTTCAGGAAGCCTTCCCGGCAGTTGTCCAGTGAACCGTGAACGGCATACTGGGCGATGCCGATGGTATATTCTCCGTCGGCAAGGGGAGCTGTATTTTCTGCCTCTTCTGCAGCTTTAGTGCCTGCGGTTTCTGTCCCTGCCGCTGCGGTTTCTGCCGTTTTGCTTTCCCCTGGGTTTGCTGTTCCACTGTCTGAACCGGAGCATCCGGAGAGGACGGCTGCGGTCATGGCGCTGATTAATAAGGCTGCGATGGTTCTCTTTCTCATAGTACATACCTCCAAAATAATAGAATTGTGATTATGCTGTACTGGAAGGAGTGTAAGGGGAAAGCGGCATATGTTAAATAGAACAAAGAATCCTGATTTGCAGGATTCTCCGCCTGCGGCGGGTCTCAGAAGAGATGTTTTCCTTTCCGCCGCAGTGCGTTCCCGCCCGGAGGGCTTTTTATTTAACAGGAAATTCAACGGAATTTTCTGTTAAATAAAAAGTCCCAGACACAGTTTCCTGTATCTGGGACGAATTAACAAATCCGCGGTACCACCCAAAATTGACATAGAGTCCACTCTTTCATATACCAACATATATGCCGCGAAGATAACGGTTGCGGTTTCCGTCATTCCCTACCTCAGCGAAAGCTGTATCTGGAATGCCCTCAAAAGTCCATTCGGCCGGCTGTGTCATACCGCGCTTCCACCTGTCCGCGGCTCTCTGTGATGCAACAATCTGACTTACTTCTCTTTCTCAACGGTTTGTTTTATTGAACCCTATCCTAATACTTTTCGAGCTGTTTGTCAATAGGGAATTTCAAACGGGACGATTTCATCCAAGAGGGTTACGGTTACAATATCCGTCCCATTTTCTGGTTTCAGCTGTGAAAGGTCGTACTGGAGCTGTAAAACTTTTTCTGCTGTTTTATCTGTCCAGATGCTGACAGCTATATCACCCGAGAAATCGGAAAGGTAAGAGGTATCCCCATCAGAAAGCCCGCTCAAGTTTGCCTGGTCTCTGGCGAACACCTCTATCGGGCAGGTTCCGTCGAAACGGAGAGCCTGGCGATTGCATAGCGTGGATTTTCCGGCATATTTCCAGTTGTCAACGACCTTTAAATCGGTTCCCCTGATAGAAAATGAAACGGTTTTCAAATAATCTTTCAAGGAAAAATTTTCCAGTTTTTCTTTTTTCCATGTATTATTTTCTTCATTTCTGTAGAAAAACCAGCCTGTCCTGTCTTTTGCATAGTATTGGGGGCGAAAGGTTATGTCTGTTTCAGGATCAAAAAGACAAGTTTCTATTGCATCCGAAGGCGTAGAAATATATGTATTTTTAATCGTATTTTTTTCTACTTCACCATTCAGATGTACGTGACAGTATGTTTTCAAAAAAGAAAAAGAATCCTGTGCGCTTAAGTCAGAACAAATCTTCTCGCTGGAAAAGGAAACAGGAGCGAGGTGACGATACAGCGCAGACAGGCTGCAAAAAAATAAAAAAATAACTGCCAAGATAAGGAGAATCATTTCATTTTTATGTGACAGCATAAAGACTCCTCGCGAAAACTGATGTGAACAGTTTCTTTGCTGCCGGCCAATCTGGCCGGCGGTGTTTCTGTATCAGCTGCTGCCTCTCTGCTCTACCGGCAGCAGAGCCGTTTCAGATCCCCATAGAAGCCAGGATAGGAGATGGATACGCAGTCCGCATCGAGAATCTCTGTCTGGCCGGAAGCGGCGAGAGCCGTGACGGCGAAGGTCATGGCGATGCGGTGATCCTTTCGGCTGTCGATGACAGCCCCGTGGAGAGGTGAGCCTCCATGGATAATCATTCCGTCTGCCGTCTCCTCCACCCTTGCCCCCATGGCCGAGAGACCTTCCGTCATGACGGCAATTCGGTTGGATTCCTTCACCTTCAGCTCAGCGGCATCGCGGATGACTGTTTTTCCGTCAGCCAGACAGGCCATGGCGGCGATGACGGGAAGCTCGTCGATGAGGGTTGGGATGACCGCCCCGCCAATCTCCGTTCCGTGGAGGGAAGAGTGGCGCACCAGCAGATCTGCCACAGGCTCGCCGCTTCCGGCAGACGGGTTGAGAATCTCAATATCAGCCCCCATGCTGCGGCAGACGGTGAGAATTCCGTCACGGGTGGGATTGATTCCCACATTCCGGATCAGAAGCTCCGAGCCGGGAACCATCAAAGCTGCGGCGATGAAAAAGGCCGCGGAGGAAATGTCCCCGGGAACGGAAATTTTCTGGCCGAACAGCTCTCTGGCAGGCCTCAGAACGGCAGTGGTCCCCTCTGTCCTTACGTCTGCGCCGAAGTGGGCAAGCATCAGCTCGCTGTGGTTTCTGGACAGATAAGGCTCCGTCACCCGCGTCTCCCCCTCTGCGTAGAGGCCGGCCAGCAGGACGGCGGATTTGACCTGGGCGGAGGCCACCGGGGACTGGTAGGAAATTCCATGAAGGTGCTGACCCTCGATGAAAAGGGGGGCGCAGCCGTTGTCATTTACACTTTTGATGGAAGCACCCATCTGGCTGAGGGGGGTGATAATGCGCTTCATGGGGCGCTTTCTGATCGATTCGTCCCCGGTCAGGGTGACGCAGAAGGGCTGGGCAGAGAGAAGGCCGGAGAGAAGACGGGTCGTTGTCCCGCTGTTGCCGCAGTCCAGCACCCCGTCCGGCTCTTTAAGCCCGTGCATTCCGTTTCCGAAAACCAGCACCCGCTCCCCTCTGTTTTCGATGGAAACTCCCATGCGCTCAAAGCAAGAGATGGTGGAAAGGCAGTCTGCCCCCTGGAGAAATCCGTCAATCTCGGTAAGACCCTTGGCAATGGCGCCGAACATGACGCTGCGGTGGGAGATGGATTTGTCGCCGGGAACGGTGACTTCGCCCCGCAGACCGTGATTCTGAGTGGAAAATATCATGTGTAACCTCCTGATAATATAAGTGAAAAGCCAGATTAAAAGTTAAACAGGGTGTAGTTATATTTTTTCAGCATGTCCCATGCAGCCTGCCTGGCCGCCTCATCGTAAAAGGTAATGGAGAGCGCCCCCTCTCCTCCCTCCCGGTTGTGGTTGATTCCGATGTTTTTGATGCTGATCCCCTTTCCGGCCAGAATGGCGGAGATGATGGAGATGGCTCCCGGTTCATCACAGACGTCCACAGAGAAGGAGTAATCCGGAGAAATAGGGCCGGATGTTCTCTTCTCGAAGGAGTCCCGGTATGTTCTTGCTGTCTCAAACAGATTTCTCACAGCAGGGCTGTCGTGCCCCTTAAGCTGAACAAGGATCTGCTGGAGAGATCCGATATACTCTTCAAGCATGGATGCGATATTGCTGCTGTTGGTCATGCAGATCTGCTCCCACATGACAGGGGAAGCAGAGGCGATTCTGGTAATATCCTTGAAGCCGCCTGCGGCCAGCTGCTTCATCATGCCGCTCTCCTTATCGTCCTCCCGGACCAGGTTTACCAGGCTGGAAGCAATGAGGTGGGGCAGATGGCTGACGGCGGCCACGATCCTGTCGTGTTCCCTGAAATCCAGGACAATGGGAATGGCTCCGATCAGAGAGGCAAGCTCTGTCATAAGGGCGGTGGAGGAGGCAGGGGTCTGCTCAGTAGGAGTAAGGATGTAATAGGCATTTTCCAGCAGGTGATCCGTCGAATTCTCATAGCCGGTTTTCTCAGATCCGGCCATGGGATGTCCGCCGATAAAGGATTCTTCCATGGAGAGAGCTCTGGCCGCCTCGTGGATCTGCGTCTTGGTGCTCCCCACATCCGTCACAATGGCGCCGGGCTTCAGGTAAGGCTGCAGCTGCCTCAGGTATTCTTCGTTATACTCTACCGGTGTGCACAGAAAGATAATGTCGCATTGCCGCAGAGGTTCTCCGATTCCGTCCAGAACGATATCCACAGCGCCGTCCCGGCTGGCAGTAAGCAGCGTTTCCCGTGTGCGCATATAGGCCATGATGACCGTAGAGGGCGCACGTTTTTTGAGCGCTCTGGCAATGGAGCCTCCAATCAGCCCGAGACCGATAAAGCCTGCTGTTATATTCTGCATGTCTTGTGTCCTCCTGTAAAACTTTTAAATGGTGTGTTGTGCAGCCTGTTTCAGGCTCCATTTTCTATTCTGTCCAGAAATATGGTAAAACAAGTTTACCACACCAGGCAGACATGTCAATATTTTGTCAGGGGGAAAGGAGCTAAAAATCAGGAAGGTAACGCCGAAACAGGCGGAAACATGGGTCTGAGTTTTGTAAAAAAGCGCGGAATTTGTCAGTATTAAGCCGGGTGTCAATCAATTAAATCGTTTTGATTGGTGAAATAACAAATAATTTTGGGATAATGAACAGAAAAAAACTTTGATGAACGGGACTTTCACAAAATATCAAAAGAAATATTGTATAAAATGCACATTTAACTTGAAATTTTCTCTATTTTCTTGTAAAATATACTCATGGACTAAAATTTATCTACGGGAGGGATTTTAATATGAACGTGTACGGGACAAAACAGATTCGCAATGTGGTTCTTCTTGGACATGGCGGGGCAGGAAAGACGACGGCAGCTGAGGCCATGGCGCTTGTGACAGGCGTGACAAAGAGAATGGGAAAGGTTCCGGACGGAACAACCATCAGCGATTATGATAAAGAAGAGATAAAGCGTCAGTTTTCGATCTCCACAAGCCTGATTCCGATCGAGTACAGCGGAGAAAACGGTCCGATTAAGATCAACCTTCTTGACACTCCCGGATATTTCGACTTTGTGGGAGAAGTAGAGGAGGCCATGAGCGTGGCCGACGCCGCGATTATTGTGGTAAACTGCAAGGCAGGCATTGAGGTCGGCACGGAGAAGGCGTGGGAGCTGTGCGAGGAGTACAGGCTTCCGAGACTGATCTTTGTGACAAATATGGATGATGATCAGGCCAGCTTCCGAGAGCTTATCCTGAAGCTGGAAAAACGGTTCGGAAGAAAGATTGCACCGTTCCAGGTTCCGATCCGTGAGAATGAGAAATTTGTGGGCTTCGTAAACGTAGTGAAGATGGGCGGCCGCCGATTCACCAACCTGAGCGATTATGAGGAGTGCGAGATTCCGGAGTATACGAAGAAAAACCTGGGAATCGTAAGAGACGCCCTGATCGAGGCAGTTGCGGAAACCAGCGAGGAGTATATGGAACGCTACTTCTCCGGTGAGGAGTTTACCCAGGATGAGATTTCCACCGCCCTCAGGGAGCATGTCATCGAGGGTAACATTGTCCCGGTACTGATGGGCTCAGGCGTAAATGCTCAGGGCTTTTCCCATCTGCTGCAGGCTATAGACAAATACTTCCCGTCACCGGATAAATTTGAGTGCGTCGGCGTGGATGTCTCCAACGGCGAGCGCTTTACAGCAAAGTATAACGACGATGTTTCCCTGTCAGCCAAGGTGTTCAAGACAGTGGTGGATCCGTTCATCGGAAAGTATTCTCTGATGAAAATCTGTACAGGAACCTTAAAACCCGATTCCGTAATCTACAATGTCAATAAGGACGCGGAGGAGAAAGTTCAGAAGGTGTATGTGCTGAGAGGAAAGGATGCCATCGAGGTTCCCGAGCTGAAGGCCGGAGATATCGGGGCTGTGGCAAAGCTCACTGTAACCCAGACGGGAGATACCATGGCAGTCCGCACCGCCCCCATTGTATACCACAAACCGAAGATTTCCACACCGTATACCTACATGGCATATGCTGCCAAGACGAAAGGAGACGAGGACAAGATTTCCAGTGCCCTCTCCAAGTTAATGGAAGAGGATCTGACCCTTCGCACGGTTAATGATGTGGAGAACCGCCAGTCCCTCCTCTATGGAATCGGCGATCAGCAGCTGGAGGTGGTTGTGAGCAAGCTGTTAAACCGCTATAAGGTTGACGTGGTGCTCAGCAAACCGAAATTTGCCTTCCGCGAAACTCTGAGAAAGAAGGTGGAGGTTCAGGGCAAATATAAGAAGCAGTCAGGCGGTCACGGCCAGTACGGTGATGTAAAGATGGAATTTGAGCCGTCCGGCGATCTGGAAAAACCATATGTATTTGAGGAGAGAGTGTTCGGCGGCGCTGTTCCGAAGAATTACTTCCCGGCTGTCGAGAAGGGAATTCAGGAATGCGTTCTCAAGGGACCTCTGGCCGGATATCCGGTTGTGGGCTTAAAGGCAACTCTGGTAGACGGCTCTTACCATCCCGTAGACTCTTCTGAGCTTGCCTTCAAGATGGCGGCTACTATGGCCTTTAAGAAGGGCTTTATGGATGCAAATCCAGTGCTTCTTGAGCCGATTGCCTCCCTTAAGGTGACAGTGCCGGATAAGTTTACCGGCGATGTAATGGGAGATCTGAACCGCAGAAGGGGACGCGTGCTGGGCATGAATTCGGATCACCACGGCAAACAGATTATCGAGGCAGATGTTCCGATGTCTGAGCTTTACGGATACAACACAGATCTGCGCTCCATGACAGGCGGCATCGGAGTTTACTCTTATGAGTTCAGCCGCTATGAGCAGGCTCCGGGAGATGTACAGAAGAGAGAGGTTGAGGCGAGAGCAGCAGAAGCTGAAAAAGATTGATCTTTTCTATAAAGTTATGGTAAAATTGAATACAATGAAATAGCTGTCAGGGACTGTCTTTTATATTTGGAAAGACAGTCCCTCTTTGCGGCTGTTCGGACAGTGGAGATTTTTGGTGCCATTTACAGGAATCAGTGCAGAAGAAGGGAAGAAAAACGTGAGGACAGAACTATTTATCAAGGCAGAGCAGACGCAGGCATTATCACAGAAAATGATCCTGTCAAATGAAATCCTTCAGATGGGAGTGCAGGAGTTATGCGAAAAGCTGGGGGAAATTTTTCTGGAAAATCCCGTCGTGGATCTGAGCCAGCCGTCTCCGGAGGATGAGCGGATGGCAAAGTATCAGTGGCTGGAATCATTGAACGACAGGAACCGCGATACATATATGCACGAGTCCAGAGATGACGAGGAGGGAAATGATGACTGGAAGTTCCGGCAGGAGGACGGGGAATCCCTGCAGGACTACCTCTGGTCGCAGATCAGTCTGAAGGAGCTGTCTGGGAAAGATGAGGAGATCATCACCTATCTGATGGAGAGTCTGGACGACAGGGGATACCTGGATGAACCGCTGGACTCAGTGGCAGAGCGGTTTCATGAGCCGAAGGAGCGGGTGGAGGAGATTCTCTCACAGCTTCAGACACTGGAACCGGCAGGGGTTTTCGCAAAAGATCTGAGCGAGTGTCTTCTCTTGCAGCTGAAAAGAAACCGGATGGACTCTCCGGCAGCTGAGGAGATTGTGAGAGAGCACCTGGAGCTTCTGGCTGCAAACAAGATTCCGGTGATTGCAAAGAAGGTGCATCTTTCCGTGGAGGAGACAGCGGAGATCTGCCAGGCAATCAGGAATCTGAATCCGAGGCCCGGAAGCCACTTTGCGTCCCGGGAACAGCTTTCCTATCTGATTCCCGATGTGACAGTAGTGAAATTTGCCGATCGCTTCGAGATCCTGCTCAATGAGAGCACCTACCCGACTATAGAGATCAACGACTACTACAGGAAAATGGCAGTTCAGTCAGATTCCTCTCAGGTTCATGATTACCTGAGGGAAAAGCTCAGGCAGGCGGAGTGGATACGCACCTGTATGGAGCAGAGGGGCCGGACGATTATGAATGTGACGAAAACCATCCTGATGCTTCAGAGTGAGTTTTTTGAGAAAGGTCCCTCCCATCTGAAGCCGCTGAAGCAGAGCGAGGTGGCTGAGATGATCGGAATCCATGAATCCACGGTCAGCCGCGCTGTGCGCCAGAAGTATCTCCAGTGCTCCTGGGGCATCTATCCGATGAATTACTTCTTCTCCAGAGGAATTTCGGAGGAGAAGGGAAGAGGAGGAAGAGCCGTATCTGTCCAGGAGGTGAAAAATGCCCTGACTGAGATCATCCGGGAGGAAAATAAAAAGAAGCCTTTCAGCGACAGAATTCTGGCGGAAAAGCTGGAGGAGAGAGGGTTTACCATATCCAGGCGGACGGTAGCCAAGTACAGAGAGGAGCTTGGGATACCGGACGCCGGGGGAAGAAAGGTGTTTCTGTAGAAAACCCTGTCTCTATGAAAAAGAGGAACCTTTTGCGGCTTCTAAACCAAAGGTTCCTCTTCTTTTTGTCAGGCTTTGGAAACAAGACTGGTAAGGGGTGAAACGGGGGGAGTCTGGCAGATGGCTGACCAGGAAAATCAGATGGAGAGTACAGAGATGAAAAATCAGGATACATGCCGGCGGATTCCGGTGCAGGAGGTTATTGAGAAGCTGGATCGGATGCTGGAACAGGACGAGCCGGAACGGGCGATGGAGCATTTGAAATACTGGATGTCAGAGGCTGAGAAGGCAGGAGACTGGGGCGGACAGCTTACAGTAGCCAATGAGCTGATGGGACTTACAAGGAGTACCGGGGAGGAGAGGACAGGGCTTGAGGCGGCAGAGAGGGGAATCGAGCTTATTAAGATCCACAAGATGGAAGATACCGTGACCGCAGGAACGACCTGGCTCAATGCGGCTACGACCTTCAAGGCCTTTGGGCGGTGCGCCGTCTCCCTGCCTCTCTACGAGGCGGCAAAGCAGGTGTACCAGAAGCATCTGAGGGAGGATGACTACCGGTTTGCAGGCCTCTGCAACAATATGGCCCTTGCTTATACACAGCTGAAAGAATTTGACCGGGCAGAGAGACTGTTTATGAGGGCCGGAGAGCTGGCCGGTCTGTTACAGCACTCGGAGATGGAGCTTGCGGTCACCTGGGTAAATCTGGCGTGCCTGTACCGGGACTGGGAGGCAGCTGAGAGTGAAACGGGAAGCTGCAGCCAGGAGGAGATGGAGCTGTGGGAGAAAAAGAAAAGCCAGTGTCTGGAACGGGCGTGGGAGCAGTTTGAGAAAAGAAGCGTGAAATGGGACGGCTATTATGCATTTAACTGCAGGAAGTGTGCAGGGACGTTCGGGGAATTCGGGTATTTCAGAATCCAGAGGGAGCTTGAAAAGCGGGCAGAGCAGATTTACAGGGCAAACCGAAGGGCAGGACAGACAGAGGGCACGACTGGTAAAGAGGAAGAATAAAGAGGCCGGCCGGACGCAGGAGACTATGCAGCCGGACGCAGGAGAACGGAGAGGCAGGCGAAAAAACGGACTGAAAGAACCGGTAAAGGGACTAAGGACAGAGGAGAGAGGGCTTAAGGATGGAGAAAATGCGGGGACTGGAGCTGTCCAGGCGGTTTTACGAAGAATTCGGACGGGAGATGGTTAGAAAGGAATTCCCGGAATATGAAGAGAGAATAGCGGCCGGTCTGGTCGGGCAGGGATCGGAATGCTTCGGATATGACGATGAGGTGTCAAGGGATCACGACTTTGGACCTGGATTTTGTCTGTGGCTAACAGAGGAAGACGCTGAGAGGACGGGATTTAGGCTGATGAGGGCCTACAGACGTCTGCCGGAGGAATTTCTGGGAGTGAGAAGAATCCAAACGAGTCTGTTCGGGGACGGCCGGACAGGCGTTATGACCATTGGCCAGTTCTATGAGACATTTACAGGAGCGCCGGGAGCGCCTGGAGAGCTTTCCCACTGGATGACTGTACCGGAGTATTCCCTGGCCTGCGCGGTAAACGGGGAGGTATTCAGCGATCCGTTAGGAGCATTTACGGAGGTGAGAAATCAGCTTTTAAAGGGGTATCCGGAGGATGTCAGGCTGAAAAAGATTGCGGCGAGGGCTGCTCTGATGGCTCAGTCAGGGCAGTATAATTACAGCCGCTGCCTGAAGCACGGGGAACCGGCTGCAGCGAGTCTGGCCCTCGATGAATTTGTCAGGCAGGCGGTTTCCATGGTGTTTCTTCTGAACAACAGCTACATGCCCTATTATAAATGGGCCTTCAGAAAGCTTCGGGAGCTGCCGCTCCTTCCTGAGCTTGGGGAGGAGCTTTCGGCACTGCTTTTGTCCCAGACCGGGGAGGGGACAGAGGAAAAAAAGGTGCGAAATGGCATAGAGGCGGTGTGCGGGCAGATAATCGGAGAGCTGAAGCGCCAGGGGCTGACGGACGGAGACTGGGACTATCTGGAGCCCCATGCCTTCTGTGTGATGGAGCGGATACGGGACGGACAGCTCAGAAATATGCATGTGATGGAGGGATAGACGGGGCGTCCAAAGCCTTGACAGGACGGGGCAAGTGTGCTACATTTAGAAACAGCAAAAATACCGTGAAGAGGAGTAGTAGGCTTCTGGAATCATCAGAGAGCTGCCGGAGGGTGCGAGGCAGTTGGCAAAGGGAGCTGAACTCGCCTTGGAGTAGCCTGTTGAAGGGGAGTTTGTCTGTTCCCTGTGTAGGCAGAGCCGGGAGCCGCCCGTTACGCGGTGAGGAGAAAATGCCGTTTCAGTTTGCCCCTTGACCGGATGGCTCAGGACAGCAGACAGGCAGATTCCCCCGTAAGAGCATGCAGACAGCATGAAATAGAGTGGTACCGCGCGAGAGGATCAAGCCTTGCGTCTCTATGCAGAACCAGCAGAGAGAGGCAGGGCTTTTTGTATTTCACAGGAAATGGATATTTGTATTTCCATGAAAGAAAAAGATGGCAGGAATGGCTGCCGAGGCTCTGACCGGTCAGGTTCTGCACATAAAACAAAAGGAGGAAAATTCAGATGGCACAGTACAACCATACCGCCATTGAGAAAAAATGGCGGGAAAACTGGGCAAAGAACCCGATTAATGTAAATGACGGGAAGAAAGAGAAATATTACTGCCTGGATATGTTCCCATATCCGTCAGGCAGCGGACTGCACGTAGGACACTGGAGAGGATATGTAATCTCTGATGTGTGGAGCCGTTACCAGCTTCTGCGGGGCAAGTATGTGATTCATCCCATGGGATGGGACGCATTCGGCCTTCCGGCAGAGAACTATGCCATTAAGATGGGCGTTCACCCGGCAAAATCCACGGCAGAGAATGTAAAGAATATTAAGCGCCAGATCAATGAGATTGCCGCAATCTATGACTGGGATATGGAGGTCAACACCACGGATCCGAGCTTTTACAAGTGGACTCAGTGGATTTTTGTGCAGATGTTTAAGAAGGGCCTCGCCTATGAGAAGGAGTTCCCCATCAACTGGTGTCCTTCCTGTAAGACAGGCCTTGCCAATGAGGAGGTTGTAAACGGCTGCTGCGAGCGCTGCGGAACTCCTGTCACCAAGAAGAACCTGCGCCAGTGGATGTTAAAGATCACAGATTATGCAGAGAGACTGTTAAATGATCTGGACAAGTTAGACTGGCCGGAGAAGGTTAAAAAGATGCAGAGCGAGTGGATTGGAAAATCCTACGGCGCTGAGGTGGACTTCCCGGTTGAGGGCAGAGAGGAAAAGATCACCGTCTATACCACAAGACCTGATACGCTCCACGGAGCCACCTTCATGGTGCTGGCACCGGAGCATGCGCTGGCAAAGAGCCTGGTTACAGATGAAACCAGGGAGGCTGTCGAGAAGTACATTTTCGATTCTTCCATGAAGTCCAATGTGGACCGTCTCCAGGATAAGGAAAAGACAGGCGTGTTCACCGGTTCCTACGCCATCAACCCGTTAAACGGGGCAAAGGTTCCGATCTGGCTGTCTGACTATGTACTGGCAGACTACGGAACGGGAGCCATTATGTGCGTGCCGGCCCACGATGACAGAGACTTTGAGTTTGCAAGGAAATTCAATATTCCGGTTATCCAGGTTATCGCAAAGGACGGAAAAGAGATTGAGAACATGACCGAGGCCTACACCGAGGCAAGCGGAACCATGATCAACTCCGGCGAGTGGAACGGAATGGAGTCCTCCGTATTAAAGAAGGAAGCTCCTCTGATGATTGAAAAAATGGGTATCGGAAGAAAGACCGTCAACTACAAGCTGCGCGACTGGGTATTCTCCCGCCAGAGATACTGGGGAGAGCCGATCCCGATTATCCACTGCCCGAACTGCGGAAACGTGCCTGTTCCGGAGGATCAGCTTCCGCTGACGCTGCCGGAGGTGGACAGCTACCAGCCGACAGGAACGGGAGAGTCACCTCTTGCAGCCATTGACGAGTGGGTCAACACCAGCTGTCCGTGCTGCGGCGCGCCGGCCAAGAGAGAGACAAACACCATGCCTCAGTGGGCAGGCTCCTCCTGGTACTTCCTGCGCTATGTGGACAGCAAAAATGACAAGGAGCTGGTTTCCAGAGAGAAGGCCGACAAATATCTTCCGGTAGATATGTACATCGGAGGCGTGGAGCACGCTGTGCTTCACCTGCTGTATTCCCGTTTCTACACCAAGTTCCTGTACGATATCGGCGTGATCGACTTTGACGAGCCGTTCAAGAAGCTGTTCAACCAGGGAATGATCACAGGAAAGAACGGAATTAAGATGAGCAAGTCCAAGGGCAACGTGGTTTCCCCGGACGATCTGGTGCGCGACTACGGCTGTGACTCCCTGCGCCTCTACGAGCTGTTCGTAGGACCGCCGGAGTTAGATGCAGAGTGGGACGATCGCGGAATTGAGGGCGTTTCCCGCTTCTTAAACCGTTTCTACAACCTGGTTATGAGCAGCAAGGACAAGGACATCAAGGAGACAAAGGAAATGGTGAAGCTGCGCCATAAGCTGGTTTACGATATTGAGCAGCGCTTTGAGCAGTTCAGCTTAAATACAGTTATTTCCGGCTTCATGGAGTACAATAACAAGCTGATCGAGCTTTCCAAGAAAGAGGGAGGAATTGACAAAGAGACCTTAAAGACCTTCGTAGTTCTCCTTGCACCGTTTGCTCCTCACCTGGGCGAGGAGCTGTGGAGAGAGCTCGGCGGAACAGACAGCGTATTCCACAGTACATGGCCGGAGTGCGATGAGGAGGCCATGAAGGATGACGAGATCCAGATCGCCGTTCAGATTAACGGAAAGACAAGAGGTCTTGTGACACTTCCGGCTGACGCCGACAAGGAGTCCGCTCTCGCAGCAGGAAAAGAGGCAGTGAAGGATAAACTGACAGGCACCATCGTAAAAGAGATCTATGTGCCGGGCAAGATTATCAACATTGTAGTAAAGTAATTGAGTAAAATTTTTACAACAGAATACTTGCTTATGGGATTGCTGGTGTTCCATAAAAGAGAGCTTTGAAATATTGAAAAGTTTGCTTAAAACCAAGGTTTACAGACTTTTTTCGAAGGTAAGATATCCTGGAATACTGCAAAAGAAAAAGGAGTAACTATTTCGAGGTAAAATGAGAAATGGCGTAGATAATGGAGACATTGTCTGCGCCATTTTTTAGAATATAACAAATGTATTTGATTATGCTTATTTTGAAAAGAGCATTGAACATAAAGGGGCCTGCTGGCAGAAAAAGCAAGTCTGCCTTTGCAATGGATTTATCAGATATGTGTAATTTGCTTGCAGGATAATTAAAAAATGTATTCCTATCACAATCTCAGTTCTGAAACAAGCAATGTTCATTGGTTTTCAGGGGGCTGAAATATTTTTTCAAATGTTAATATCACCTGCCTGTATCACCCGGCTGCCATATAACAGCTGTAAGTTTATAATGCTTCTGCAAATTGTTGCCATATGAAAGTTATTAATGTAAACTATACTTAATGAAGCTGTTTCCCACAACAGTTTAAGAAATCATTTAATAAATTGAACTATGATGCAATAAAAACAATGAAAGAAATGATCAAATAGAAACATAGATTCATTCCTGCAGAACCAATGTTTTATACGCTTCTGCTCTGGAAGTCCGGGGGATGAGGGAGGGACGGGAACAATGAAGGAAAAGCTGGCAAAGCTTCCAGTCAATGAACACAAGATTTTTGATGTGGAATTATGGCTGGAACAAATGGCTCTTAAAGGTTTTTTTCTTACGGAGACGGTGGGAAGCTGGTGGTATTTTGAAAAGAGGGAGCCTGCTAGGGTCCTATACCGTCTGGCGCCTATGGATGGAAAGAGGGGAGAATGCGATGAAGCACGGCAGAAGGAGTACCTGAAAAACGGTTGGCGGTATGTAACGACTCACCGGACGCTGTATCACATTTTGCGGGCAGATGATCCTGATACTGCAGAGTTTTACACGAACTCTAAGCTGCAGGAGATGGCTCTGAAATGGCAGGAAAAGCGGTTGATGACGGCGGCGGTGGCAACAGTGCTGTGCATTGGGGCCTTTTTGTTTAATATAAGAGATTTTCTTGCAGGTATTGTGAAAAGTCCGTTTCTGACTTTGGCAGAGCCGGAGATGATCGCTCTTATAGGGATCATGCCTTTGGCAGTTTTTCTGATCGTGAGGGTCGTGGAGAACTGGCGCTATACAAAAAATATGAGGAGGTTACTGGAAAAAGGGGTGTGCCTGGGTCCTGACGAGGAGCAGGTGAGAACGAAAAAATTCCCTCGGTGGTCTAAATATATATTCACATTGCTTGTGCTTCTGGCTGCTGTGTGCCTGTTTAGTTCCTGCGGACAGGGAGGCCCCGTGGCCCAGGAATTAGGCTATGGAGATACGTTTGTGGCTTTGGAGCTTCTGGAAGAAGCTGGGATACCTGAAGAGGCAAAGTACTGTGATGGGGATGTTATTTACTACCACAATCCCTTCATGCGAGAGCAGTACGAGGTAAGGCAGACTGCAGAAATTGAACCGAAAGGGGGAAAAGCCTATACAGCGAAGCTGAGGGTGCATTTTTATAATTCCAGAATGGAAGATTTTGCAGAAGGGATGGAGAGAGAGCTTGAGGAGCAGGCGAAGAGGCAGATGGAACAGGGATTTTCCAGACTTCAGGTGGAGGGATTTAATACATTTTTATGGGGAGCACAGGAAGAAATGCAGCTTCTGATTGCCAGAGAAGGTACGAAGGTGCTGTTTATGGAATATCAGGGAAGGCTCAGACTCCCCGAAAAGGCGGAGGCCTTACTGCATCTCATGAATAAAGAAAAGCCATGAGGGGAAACGAATTGAGAAAAAAAGGGATAAAAGGGCTGATGCAGGCTATCAGGATGCGGAGAGATACTTCTGCACCGGGGAGTTCACAAACCCACCCTGCTGTGTTATCATAGAACCAGACGGCGCAGGAGACGGTGCCTTTGGCACCGCCTTCTCCCTGCCCGGGATATGAGGAGGAGAGATGTGATGACGGAAGAAACTTGCGGCTGCTGCGGGAGCCTGATTAAAGAGGGGCCTGTTTTTAATCAGCGGTTCGCCGACTATGGCTGGTGTGCCTATGACACTATCAGCGAAGAGCTGGTTCACAGGGTAAACCAGACCTTTGAGGAAGAGGGAATCGAGGCTGCCCAGCGCGTCCTGATAGAGTACTATAAGACAGAAGCTCCGAAGCAGGTGGAGCATATTTTGAATGCCTCTCCCTCCTTTGCCATGCGCGAGGGCATGATCAGGCAGTGCTTTGAGGATCATGCGGAGGGGAGATACTATGCCAGCGTTCCCCTGTCTTTAATCATTATTGATGGGGCGGTCAATGACTACACAAGAAAAAAAGGGTTCTTCACAGCGGCTACCACGGTGGATCCCTGGGACTGTCTGGTGGGCTGCACCGAGGGGCTTTCCAAACTAAAGTTCCAGTTTAACCAGAACCGTCTGAAGACGAATACGGAGCCGATCTATATTCCCTACAGAAACGGAATTCTTCACGGGCGGGACATCAACTATGGAAATGAGTATGTTTCCTGCAAGTGCATTGCCCTGATGTTTGCCATCGCAGACTGGATGGTCAGGAGAAGCGCCAGGGAAGAGCTGGAGAGAGAAGAGCTGCAGAAGGAAGAGCTGAGAGAAGCGGGCCCGGGGCAGGGAAACAGGGCTGAAAAAGGAAAAGACGGCAGAACCTGTCCCCTGTGACGGCGAAGGAGAAAACAGCCTCTGACAGGGAAAGGCCTGGGACGGCAGGCGGGGCAGGCCGGGAGAGATGCAAATGCGCCATACCGATGTGGGAGGAACAGATAAAACAGGAGAGGAGCAGACAGAACATGAGAAGAAGAGGATGTGCAGGTCTTGTGCTTGCCGCAGCTGTTCTCGCAGCGGCGGGAACAGGGCATATGACGGCCTTTGCAGGACAGGCAGCTGCTTCAGGCCCGGCTCTTGAGAGCAGGGCAGAGGGGCGGGGAGAGGAAAAACAGACCAAAACAGGAGAGACGGCTCTGGCTGAGTATCTGCCGGAAGGGTTTGACGTAAATCAGCTGACTGCGGCAGAGCAGACAGATCATCTGATTCTGGCAGTGGGAGACGGAGCAGATCAGAGCAGCCTCACGCTCTGGTACTATGAGAGGGGAGAAGACGGCCGGCTTTCAGAGGTGTTCGGAACGCGCGGAACCTGCGGGCGGGCCGGAATCACGGCAGACAAGGTGGAAGGAGACAAGAAAACACCGTCAGGCCTCTACTCTTTTACCATGGCTTTTGGACTGAAGGAGGATCCGGGAAGCCGGATTCCCTACCGGCAGGTACAGGACGGGGACTGCTTTGTGGATGATGTGGGAAGCAGATATTACAATCAGTATGTAAATGCCGGTGCGGTTCAGGCAGACTGGCGCTCGGCGGAGGTCTTAAAAAATCAGGGGCCGTGCTATAACTACGCGCTGGTTTTAAACTACAATGCAGACTGTGTTCCCGGACGGGGCTCTGCCATCTTCCTCCACTGCCCGAAAGTGAAGGATGACACCTACACAGCGGGCTGTATCGGTATCCCGGAGGAGCTTGTAAAAACGATCCTCACAACTGCCGGTAAGGATGCAAAGATCCTGATTGTACAGGACAGGGAAGCTCTTGGTCCGTACATGGCAGAGGGACAGAAGTAAAGGAAGCTGTCTGGCCGGGGGGAACAGGAAAAGGCAGATAAGGAAAAGACGGATAAGGAAAAGGCAGATAAAAAGGAGGGGACATGAAACAGCTTACAAAGTACGGAGTCCGCGCTTTCTACTCAGCAGGCATCTTCCTGACAGCCAACACCGTTCTGGCAGGAGTACTCTGGCCGGAGATGGGAGGGCTGTGGAGAACAACGGCGGCAGCAGTCTTTCTTCTGGCCAATCTTCTTCCCTCTTTTGCCAACAGGAGTCTGCCAACGTCCAGGCTCAGACGCTGCGGGAACGGCTGTGAGCTGCTGACATTGTTTTTAATATCCGCCACAGCCAGCGTCCTCTTTACTCTGTACGGGGCAAAGCGGATGTTTGACGAGTCCTTCTGGCTGTTTTTCTGGCAGATACTTACCGCATTTCTGGCAGAGGCAGCCGTATTCTGGAATGGAATGGTGAGAATCTATCTTTCTTCCTTTCAGCTTGGAGCCAAATGGAGGGTCATAGGCGCCCTGTGCGGATGGATTCCCGTTGTAAACCTGCTGGTTCTGATTCGCCTGATTCGGATCGTGAGGGAGGAAACGGATTTTGAGAGTATGAGGATACTCAGAAACAGGGAGAGGAAGGAGGAGAGGCTCTGCGCCACCAGATATCCGATTCTCATGGTGCACGGCGTATTTTTCCGGGATTACAAATACTTTAACTACTGGGGCAGGATTCCGAAAGAGCTGGAAGAAAACGGGGCTGTCATCTATTACGGAAATCACCAGTCAGCTGCATCGGTGGCTGACAGCGGCAGGGAGCTTTTAGAAAGAATCCGGGAGCTTTCCCGGGAGACAGGATGTGAAAAGTTCAATCTCATTGCCCACTCGAAGGGCGGCCTGGACTGCCGCTATGCCCTGAGCGTTCTCGGTATGGATCAGTATGCGGCATCCCTCACCACGATCAATACGCCTCACAGAGGCTGTGTGTTTGCAGATTATCTCCTGAATGAAATTCCAAAGCCGGTGAAGGATAAGGTCGCGGCCGGGTACAACAGAGCCCTCAGAAAGCTGGGAGACGATAAGCCGGACTTTCTGGCAGCAGTCACTGATCTGACAGCCTCCGCCTTAAGAGACTTCAATCAGAAGGTACCCGACTGTCCCGGAGTCTTTTACCAGAGCGTGGGCTCGAAGCTGAACCGTGCCTCTGGAGGAAGATTTCCCCTCAATTTCTCCCATGCCCTGGTCCGGTATTTTGACGGGCCCAATGACGGGCTGGTGGCGGAGAGCTCCTTTCCGTGGGGAGAACGCTTCCGCTTTCTGACAGCCAGAGGAAAGAGAGGGATCTCCCACGGAGACATGATCGATCTGAACCGGGAGAATATCCCTGATTTCGACGTGAGAGAATTCTATGTGGAGCTGGTCCATGATCTGAAAGAGAGAGGCTGTTAGCCTCTCTCTTTTGATAAGAACCGCAGAAAGTTCTGCTCCATGATGCCGGCCAGCCGTTCTGCCGGGGGCTCAGGAAAGTCCCTGCCCGGGCCCGGCTCCTTCATGCATCCTCCCTCAGTCTCTGCTCTCAGGAGAGCCGTCTTGCGGATACTGTGCTCCAGAACCCCGCGTATATCCCGCCAGTCAGGAAGAGGGAGGATCTCTGAGTGCACCTCCCCCCGGGAGCGCTCTGAGACGGAACGGCTCCGGCAGAAGTTTTCGTAGGCCCATTTGACTGCCGAACATCCGTCTGTCTCCACAAGAAGGCGGTTTTCAGGTGCGAGCCTGGCAGCCCTCTGCACAGAAGGATTATAAAAGACATCGGGGCCGACGGTAAAGTAGCAGTCAAGCTCCAGAAATTCTGAGAGCCCCTCCTCCCCGGAATACCAGTGGACGAGATAGGTATTTTCATAGTTTCTGATAAGACCCGCGATCTTTTTTTCCTGACCCTTGGTGTGGAGAACCACAGGTTTTTTCAGAGCGCTGGCCAGCTCCAGCTGGGCGCAGAAAACCTTCTCCTGCTTGGAAAGAGGAACGTCGCACCAGACGCTGTCCATGCCGATTTCACCGATGACGGGGGCCTTGAGAAGCCAGGGCTCCATGTCCCTGAAGGAGACATTTCCTGCCTGCCATGGATGAAGGCCCAGGGCGGGCAGAAGAATTGGGGAGAATGGAGAATGTTCGCACAGAAGCATGAGGCGCTCAGCTTCCTCAGGTGTTCCTGCGCAGACGAGGGAGGAAATATTCTCCCGCTTTCTGGAGAGAAGCTCCTCCTCATCTCCCAAATGGGCATGGGCGTCAAACAGTCTCATTTTCTTTCCCTCCTGTCTTTATGATTTCCCGGTAGATGGTCTGGCGAAGGCTGCCCTGCTCATAGAGCCAGGAACGGCTCCTGTTTTTCTCTTCAACGGAGATCTCGCAGGTAATGCGGGCGGGAGAGCCGTTCAGTATGAGAATTCTGTCGGACAGGTAGATGGCCTCGTCCATGTCGTGGGTGACCAGGAGGACGGTTCGGTTCAGCCGTTCTCTCATAGTCAGAAGCCAGTCCTGCATTTCTCCTCTGGTGATGACGTCCAGGGCGCCGAAGGGCTCGTCCAGCAGGAGGATGTCCGCTTCACAGAGAGCGGTTCTCAAAAAAGCCGCCCTCTGCCGCATTCCGCCGGAGAGAGAACCGGGATATTTATATTCATAACCGGAAAGGCCGAAGGCCGGGAAATTGTCCAGAGCCTCCTTTCTCGCCTTGTCCATCGAGCCGTGAATTCTGCCGTAGAGACATACGTTGTCGAGAATATTTTTCCAGGGAAAGAGGAGATCATTCTGCGGCATGTAGGCGAAATGTCCGCCGGCTCCTGACAATTCCTTTCCGTCTACCAGGACAGAGCCGGACTCCTTCTTAAGAACTCCGGTGAGGAGCTTTAAAATCGTGGACTTTCCGCAGCCGGAGGGGCCCAGGATGCTCACAAACTCTCCCTCCTTCACGGAGAGGGAGAGGGAGGAAAACAGAGGTCTGTCCTCATAGGAAAAAGCCAGGTCAGAGATTTCTAACTTCATCTATTTATCCTTTCTCAGCGCAGAGCTGACTGCATCGGTGACCGGTGAACCGGCCTGCCCTGCCGGAAAGCAGGCAGGGTCAGAGTTTATTCTGCCTCACCGGGGAGAAATTCGTTGGTATAGCAGTCGGCGGCAGGGATTGCCTCGTCGATGACGCCGTATTCCATCATAAAGTCTGTGTAGTTGTCCCAGGTTTCATCGGACATGCTTCCCCACACCTCTGTGTCCTCCATGTATTTTCCGGAGAGGAATTCCTGGGACATGGTCAGCATTTCCAGAGAGTAATCGGGGGCATACTTGTGAAGGATCTCGGCGCTCTCCTGAGGATGCTCGATAGCGTAGAGGTATCCTCTCTCTGTGGCGCGCAGGAATTTGCGGACCATCTCCGGACGCTTGGAGAGGGTGTCTGTGTTGGCGATGATAACCGGAGTATAGTAGTCGAGCCGGTCGTCCAGTTCTCTTACAGGCATGTAGTTGATTGGGAAGTCGTTGAGCTTGCAGGTGATATTATCCCATCCCTCAAAGAACCACATAATATCCACCTGATCCTTTAAGGCGGCAAAGCCGGAGCCGTCGGAGATAACCATATTGAGCTTGGAGAAATCTGCACCGGCCTGTGTCATCACAGCCTCCAGCACAGCAGACTCTCCGGGGCCGCCCCAGCCTGCGTAGGTCTTTCCCTCAAAGTCCTTTGGTGAGGTGATATTCTTGTCGGCTGAGGTGACAAAGCCGGAGGTATTGTGCTGGATAATGGCGGCAATCGCCTTTATGGGCAGAGGCTCCTCTGAGGTCAGGGCGATGGTCACATCCTCCTGGTAGCTGATGCCGAAATCTCCCTTGCCCACTGCCACAAGAGTGGCTGTGGCGCCCTCTGTGGGCTCTGCGATGGTTACATTCAGACCTTCCTCTGCATAATAGCCCTGATCCAGAGCTACGTACATTCCGGTATGGTTGGTATTGGCCACATAGTCGAGGATGACGGTGACATCCTCGAGAGCTTCTGAGGTGCTGCCGCTTTCTGAGGGGGCGCCTGTCTGCTCTGATGATGGAGCCTGCAGGGAGGATTCCGTGCCGTCACCTTTGGATTCGCCTTCAGAAGCGGAGCCTGCGC
This sequence comes from Clostridium sp. AM29-11AC, assembly GCF_003480545.1. Classification (NCBI taxonomy): domain Bacteria; kingdom Bacillati; phylum Bacillota; class Clostridia; order Eubacteriales; family Clostridiaceae; genus Clostridium; species Clostridium sp. AM29-11AC. The sequence goes on along the minus strand of NZ_QUJI01000005.1, from coordinate 1,592 downwards.
CGGAGCAGGCAGTGAGAGATGCGGCCATGAGGGCCGCCAGAGTGAGAGCTGTCAGCTGTTTCTTTTTCATAATGTTCATTCTCCTTCATTCAGTAAGTATTTATTAAAAATATGGGACAGGGCGCTTAGACTGTCAAAAAAGTCCGGCAGCCGGATACTTTTTATTTTCCCTATTTTTCAGTTCCCTTCTGTCCCATGTAAGGGGCAGCCGTTTTCTGGATAAGCCAGATAGCCAGATTCATACACAGGCTGAGAAAAACGATGACCAGGACGCAGGCAAAGACCTTGTCCAGCATGTAGCCGTTTTTAACACGCAGCAGATAGTAGCCAAGACCCTTCTGCGCTCCGATCCACTCGCCGACCACAGCTCCGCTGATGCTGTACGTGGCGGCTACCTTCAGGCCGGACAGGAGAGAAGGAATGGCGGCAGGGATTTTTACCAGACGGTAGGCCTCCCACTTTCCTGCTCCGAAGGAGCGGACAAGGTACATGTACTCCGGATCCAGCTGAGCCATCCCGTCGGTGAAGCTGACAGCCACAGGAAAGAAGCACATCAGCACAACGGTCAGGATTTTTGGCGCCAGGCCGAAACCGAGATAGATAATGAGGATGGGCGAAAGCACAATCATGGGAACCGTCTGCGTCACCACCAAGATTGGGTAGACACACCGGCGCACCGGAGCGAAAGCGTCCATGAGAATGCCCAGCAGCACAGCAAGTACCAGAGAGATTCCCATTCCGAGCAGGGCCTCAGAGACGGTTACAAGACCGTGGCTAAAAAGGACCGAGCGATCCGCTGCCAGCGCCAGAACCACCTTTGCAGGGGAGGGGAGCACATAGAGAGGGATTTTAAAAAGATCCACGGCAAGCTCCCAGAGGATGAGAACTGCGGCCAGCGCGAGAACAGGCGCGGCGCGTTTTGCATATTTCATATGAAAGAGCTCCTTTCAGCAAAGCAGGGAAAGGGAGACAAGGAGGGAAAGAAAAAAGCCCGGCCGGATAACGGCAGGGCTTCAGAATCGTTCGTATTTCCCTACGTTGGCATTATCCACATCAGGTTATAGGTCGAAATTCACAATTTCCTCTCAGCCTGTCTACAAGCTCCCTGTTTTTATGGCATTCATTCAAAACATTCTGATTTTAGCATAACCTGGCAGGTTTGTAAAGAATGAAGGGGAAAAGTGCCACGACGTACGCATGAATCTTTTTCCTTCCTCATTTTCAAAAATCAGCTTTTTAAAAACTCAAAACCTGTTCCAAAAACTCTTCCGGATTCATGCTGATCACAAATCGTTTCTTTTTCATGGACAGATTGGGGCGAAAGATCTCTACCATTTTCAGGATGCTTATACACCATTTCCGTATGATATTCAGATTTTCTGCCGCCTGCTTATCCAACGTTGTATTCGCATCCTCTTTAAAGGTCACATCCAAATGCCAATGCATACTTTCCACGCTCCAGTGTCCTCTCACCGCCCGGCTGAATAACTCCTCATCTTCTTTCAGGCTGCTGATGTAATAGCGATACTCCTTTTTTTCCTCGTATTATATAGTAGTAGTGTTTATAGACCCTCTCCAAGGTCTGTATGCTA
>NZ_QUJI01000049.1:0-2898 GCF_003480545.1 Clostridium sp. AM29-11AC | reverse complement strand
GGTAAGCGCTCAATAAAATAATGGCTATCTTCCCATAAGGTATTCCGCTATAGTTGAAGTAAAATACTCCAACTTCAACTTTTCGATTTGATCCGACATCTCTGCTGTATCATGTCAGACCATGGCATCAGCTCTTCTATCCCTTCGGGCTCATTTTTGTAGTCCGGCATATAGAGCAGTACGGTCTCCAGATATGCGTAGATATTCAGATCGTTGAGTTTTGCAGTTTCTACTAAACTGTAAATGATAGAGCTGGCACGGGCGCCTTTTACGGTATCGTGGAACAGGAAATTTTTCCGCCCTACTGCATAGGGGCGGGCGATATTTTCTGCGATATTGTTCGATATGGAGCACCGCCCATCCAACAGGTAGTTCTCCATATATGGCTTCTGGTTTTTCGCATAGGTCACCGCTTTGGCCAGACGGCTTCCGCCAGCTGGCTTCCCTGTTTCAAGCCATGACCAGTAAGCCTCCCAGATGGCAGACTCTGTCTCAAGGCGCTTAGCTTTCCGGGTGTCGGCATCCAGATCCGCATACTCCTTTTCCAGTTCGAATAACTGGTTACAGTAGTTTAAACCGATTTCTGCAGGGGTCTTATCGGAAGACTTCCTGGATTTTCCGGGAAGCGCTTCATTCCAGTACCGCCTCATATGGGCAAGGCAGCCACAGCGGATGACACCCTTCAGCTTATTGTAGCCACTGAAGCCATCGCAGATAAGGTAACCGGAGAATCCTTTTAGAAATTCCTCCGCATGATATCCTCCGCGGCTGGGCTGGTAATCATACAGGCGGATCGGCGGCAGCCCATCGTTCCCGGAGCCATACAGCCACATATAGGACTTGGACTGTGCCGTTTTCCCTTCTTCCCTCAGTACCTGGCAGGGTGTTTCATCTGCATGGATGATGTCCCTCTCCAGCAGGTGCTGGTGAAGCTGTTCATACACCGGCTCCATATAATCTATGCCGCATTTGATGACCCAGTTAGCCAGTGTCGCTCTGGGGAGCTTTACTCCCAGCTGTTTCCAGTTCGCCTCCTGGCGGTAAAGAGGGATGCTGTTCCCATATTTCTGATACATTACGTAAGCAACCGTGGACGGAGATGCCAGGCTGTGCTTCAGCAGCGGGCTTGGTGTTTCAGCCCCAACGATAACAGAAGCGCCGTCTTTCTTACATTCCGGACAGCCAAGCACTTCCTGGACATACTGGATCCGTTCCACTTTTGCAGGGATGATCCGCAGTTCTTCCCGCACGACCTTTTTCCCGATAACCTCCATCGGAGCATTGCAGTAGGAGCAGTTCCTGTCCTCATCCGGCACGGTGCAGGGAACTTCCACTACAGGAAGCCCTGCAAGGATCTCTTCCCTGGTGGCCTTTGGTTTCTTTGCCTTACGTTTATAACCACCAACAGCCTCCTCAAGAGCTGGTTCCGGGACAGAAGGATCTGCAGTGGCTTCTGCTTCATTGAACAGATCCATCTGTCCTGGAAATGCCTCTTTTTTTGTTTTTTCGCTGGAAGATGCGAACAGCTTTTTCTTCAGATATTCGACTGTCTCATTGAGATTTGCGATCGTCTGGTTCAGCTGTGCGGTCTGCTCCTCATGGCTTTTGGTCATCTGCTCGATTGTATGACGCTGGCTGTCCACCAGCTGACGAAGGGATTCAATGGTCTCTTTCTGAAGCTGTATGAGCGCTTCCATCTCTGACTGCGGCATAGGGAACCACCTTTCTTTTTGCTGGTTCCTATTATACCGGAAATCCAGCAGAAAAGCGAATTTTCTGCCGTACTGCCGTCGTCATTTTGACGAAAGGAACATGTGGAAAACACATAGCATCGGCGGGATATTCCCTATGAAAAACGTTGGGTTTTCCACACGCGAACAGTAACCCGGGAAAAATGGAAATCGTTATCCCCCTAATCTCCCGGCGGTTCCATTGTTATGTGGATAACCCATCAGCAGCGTTTTTTCCGCCCTATAAGGGAAGAAAAAATTTCTCCCTTTTGCACAAAGGTCAGAAGTCCTTTTTCCGGGCAGGCCGGATTGCCTTAGGCTGATCGATGGAAAGCCCCTCTAAAAGCCAGCGGTATTCCTGCCGGCTAAGATTCCTTACTTCGGAAGAATCCCGGGGCCACTGGAACCGCCCATCATCTAAACGTTTATAATAGAGGCAGAAGCCATCTTTTTCAAAATGGAGCGCTTTGATCCGGTCACAGCGTCTGCCGCAGAAAAGAAACAGGGAATTGCTGTAGGGATCTAATTCATAGGTATCCCGAACGATTGCCATCAGGCCATCAATACTTTTTCGCATGTCGGTATAGCCTGTCACAAGGAAAAATCTGGCCACACCGGACAGTTCACCTAACAAAGCTGCCGCAGGGCAAGAAGAGTATTGCGGATCACATCCGCCCCGGCCTGTTCATGGATCTCGATACGGATGCCCTGCATTTCCAGACAGATCGAGGGCGTATGGAAAGCTGCGGTATCTGAATGCTGTTCCCTTTCCCAGAGTGGGATCTGGACAACTTCCTGTTTCTGTGCGGCAGCATCCACTGCTTCCGGAACCTCGCAGGCTTTTTTGCGTAAAGCCCGGACGTGGTAGTAAAATGTGCTGACAGGGATCCCGTTTTCTATGCACCATTGGCGGTCGGTAAGCCCGCTGGATCTGCACTGGGTGATCAGATTTAACCAATGTTCATCATTTAAAGTTGTACTCATTTGATTCATCTCCTCCAACGTGAGATTTTGGAGTAATCAGGTACAACAAAAGCGACTCAAGATGTGAGATTAAAGCATAGCTTTTGCAACTCCGAGAACCGGATAGGAAGTGAATTACTCCAAGTATCTGAAGTATCTCACAAAAGTTGGAGTTTGACTATCCGGTTGGTTATAAAGCGCTTAC
>NZ_QUJI01000048.1:0-2965 GCF_003480545.1 Clostridium sp. AM29-11AC | reverse complement strand
ATCGAATTCTTATCTGGAAGGTTTCATTCCCATAGACACAGAATATTTTACAGCCTCTCAAAGTCTTAAAACGGAGTTCCTACGGCATCCGAAACTTCGAGAGATTCCGGACCCGGATACTCCTCAGTACATCATAAAAATGGTCAGGATAGGGAGGCTTTTTTGTCATGCCCAAAACTATCATTCAACAGAACCCGTATTCAAATGGCTCCAAATGCAGGAATGGGGCGGGATTCAAACGAATCCCACCCCAACTATTAACATAGAGCCCATCAAAAAAGGGAGATTATCCCTGAATTTATAATATCAGAAATAATCTCCCTCTGTATCATTTATAATAATATCCTTTTGATATTACTGAGCAACTGTAAATCCGGCAATCCATTCTCCGTCTTTGAACTCATAGCTGTATTCAGAATCATATAATTCGATCACAGGAAGAGTTACACCGTCACGCATTGCATTTTCTGTTGCCAATGTTTCGAAGTTGATTACATTGGTTGTTTCATCTTCGTCATCGTTAAGCTCTGTCAGAGTTAATACGTTATCTCCGCTTCCGAAGGTTGCCTTATACTCCTTGTCAAGCTCCTCAATGTAGAACTTCTTTGTCTTGGAGGACTGAATCTTACCGGATGTGTTTACCAGATATACTTTATCCTTTACAAAGTACAGTCTGTAATCATCGTCAGCCTCAAGTCTCTTTCCGTTAAAGTACAGATATCCGGACTTCTCTCCAGTTACACCCTGGCCATTGTGTCCGTTGCTTGTATTGAAGTAATATGTAAAGCTGTCATTATCCTCTTCTACGTTGGATACCTTTCCAGTCTGCATATAACCGTTATCATCGAAGAAGTAGAAGCCATCGTTTACATACTGAAGGCCAGTCTGCATCTGTCCCTTCTCATTGAAGCAGAAGTATTTGCTTCCGTTCTCAGAGATCTTCTTCTTCATTCTGTACTCTGTTTTACCTGTCGGCAGGTTAAATGCGTCGCTGCTCTCAGTCTTCTCAGCCTCGCCGTCATCGAAGTAGTACCAGTCTGTATCACTATCTGCCTCAAGATCCTCAGAACCGTCAATCTCATACCAGCCGTCTGCTCTCCAGCCTTCCTCTACTGCATTATAGTAAACCATGTCACTTGCTGAAGCTGTTCCGATGTTATTGCCATCAGCCTCGGCATTAGATGGGCTTCCTGTAACCTTTGTCTTGGAATCGTTGATCCACTCATACAGCATCTGGCCATGAGCATTGAAATAGAGCTACCGCAATCCCATTGGCTTTAGACGGTGGGTTAAGGTAGCCAAAAGTGGTGGCTCGTGCTATACTTGTGTTACGGGAACGTGGAAATCAAAAAACAGACACAAGTATTTGTTACAGTATCATATTATTTTCGTATGCAAGTATAGAAAGAAATTGCTGATGCCAAAACAAATAGCAGATGATATAAAGCAGTTTTCTTATGAGATATGTCAAAAGCACAAAGCCGTTATTAGATACATGGAGACAGATAAAGACCATATTCATTACATGATAGAAACAGAACCAACGATGTCCATTAGTAAAATAGTAAATCTGATGAAGAGCTATACAACATATCATATTTAGGAAAGATATCCAAGTTATTTACGAAAACATTTCTGGAAAGAGCATACTTTTTGGACGGACGGATATTTTGCTTGCAGTGTAGGAAATGTTTCAGAAAAAATGCTCCGAAAATATATAGAAAACCAGGGATAGAAAGGTGATGACAGTCAATGCTAAAAGCATATAAATACAGGATATATCCGAATAGCAAACAGAGAACACAGATTGCAAAAACATTTGGCTGTTGTCGTTTTGTTTATAACCGTACACTGGTATATCGGAAAGAAATATATGAGAAAGAGAAAAAGTCTGTCAGTAAAACAGATTGTAATAATTACTGTAACAGAGAATTAAAGAAAGACTATGAATGGCTAAAGGAAGTGGACAAATTTGCTCTGACTAACGCAATTTATAACATGGACTCTGCATATCAGAAATTTTTCAGGGAACATGCAGGATATCCAAAATTCAAGAGCAAACATGACAGCCATAAATCCTATACAACCAATTATACAAATGGAAATATAGCAGTAGACTTTGAGAATGGTAAGGTAAAACTGCCTAAATTAAAAGATGTAAAAGCAAAGTTACACAGGGATTTTAGAGGACAGATTAAGTCAGCGACAGTTTCGCGGGTTCCTAGTGGAAAATATTATGTGTCCATACTTGTAGAAACTGAGCATAAGGAACTGGCACATACAAAGGATAGCATAGGAATAGATTTAGGAATCAAAGATTTATGCATTACTTCCAATGGTAAGATATATGAGAATCCAAAAATCATAAGGAAATACGAAAGACAACTGGTAAAGCTACAAAGGCAACTGTCACATAAAGAAAAGAGAAGTAAAAATTACTATAAAATCAAGAAAAAAATAGCATTATGCCATGAGAAAATAACAAATACCAGAAAAGATTATCTGCATAAAGTTTCACATGAAATTATCAGCGAAAACCAAGTGGTAGTTTCAGAAAATTTACAGATAAAAAATATGGTAAAGAATCATCATCTGGCAAAAGCCATAAGTGATGTATCGTGGTACGAGCTGACGAGACAGTTAGAGTATAAGGCAAAATGGAATGGCAGGAAATATATCAAAATAGATACATTTTATGCCAGTAGTCAAATATGTTCTGTTTGTGGGTATCAGAATCCGGATATAAAAGATTTGTCAGTGAGAACGTGGATATGTCCGGAATGTGGAGCAGAACATGACAGAGACATCAATGCCGCAAAAAATATACTGGCAGAAGGATTACGGCGAATAGCATAAAGAAATATATAGGGCAGGGACTGCCCGAATTAACGCCTGTGGAGATAGTAGGTTACGAGGTCGATGAAGCAGGAAGCCCATTGGCTTTAGACAATGGGTAGTTCACTCC
>NZ_QUJI01000047.1:366-3633 GCF_003480545.1 Clostridium sp. AM29-11AC | reverse complement strand
GATGGAAAGGTAGGAAGAAGGAAGAGCGGAGAATTCAATGTGTGGTTTTGAGGGTATGTGTGAATGCCCCAGATACATATGATTATTTAGAAAGTCCTGAAAAGGGCTTTTTTTGTTTTATAAGAATTTTTCTTTATAAAGAATTTTTGTGTTAAAGTATTAGTCTCAGAAAATGCGACGGCTGTTTGTGGTAGGCGCGCTCATGGACACTGTGGCTGCCATTATCATCATTGCGCCGGTGATTGTCCCTATGGGAATCGAGCTTGGCCTTGATCCCCTTCATCTGGGAATGATTTTCGTAATTAACCTGGTAATCGGCTATGTGACTCCGCCATTTGGTTACAACCTTTTTACAGCCGGCTCAGTGACGGGACTGAAATTTAACGATGTCGTAAAGGGGGTTCTTCCATTTCTGCTGATAGAAATGGCAGCAGTGATGGTATTTGCCTATGTGCCGGGAATTATAACCTGGCTTCCTGAAGTTTTGGGTTCCTGATAACCGCCTTCTGCCATGCCTGCTCTCCTGGAAGGCGTAAAAAGTGAAATATCTGTGAAATGGTGGAAATGCTTTTTGTAATCTGTTAAGATAGAGCCATAAAAATGGCAGAGAGTGAAAAGCAGAACCGGATTTAGAAAGCAGAGGCGTACAGATATGGAGACACTTAAAATATTAGTGGTGGACGATGAGCCAAGGATGAGGAAGCTGGTAAAGGACTTCCTGACCGTTAAGGGCTTCCAGGTGGTGGAGGCCGGAGACGGCGAGGAGGCTATTGACATTTTCTTTGAGCAGAAGGATATTGCCTTAATTCTTTTAGATGTGATGATGCCGAAAATGGATGGCTGGGAGGTGTTAAAGACCATCAGAAAGTACTCCCAGGTTCCGATTCTCATGCTGACAGCCAGAGGGGAGGAGCAGGATGAGCTGCAGGGTTTCAAGCTGGGAGTAGATGAGTACATTTCGAAGCCTTTCAGCCCTAAAATCCTGGTGGCCAGAGTGGAAGCGATTCTCAGAAGGAGCAGCCCTGGCGCAAAGGATGTGATCGATGTGGGAGGAATTCACATTGACAAGACAGCCCATCAGGTAGAGATTGACGGAAAACCAGTGGATTTAAGTTACAAGGAATTTGAGCTGATGACATATTTTGCTGAAAACCAGGGAATTGCACTGTCCAGGGAAAAGATTCTGAACAATGTCTGGAACTACGATTACTTTGGAGATGCCAGAACCATTGACACCCATGTGAAAAAACTCAGGAGCAAGCTGGGAGAGAAAGGCGAATACATCAAGACAATCTGGGGCATGGGCTATAAGTTTGAGGTAGAGTCATGAAGCGGCGGTCGATCCGCTGGCAGTTTACCATTATCTTTGTGTGTATGACCGCCCTTGTGATAACTGCAGTCTGGTGCACCAACAACTGGGCTCTGGAAGGCTACTATATGAATTACAAGGTAGACATCCTTGAGAAGGCCTACACAGAGATTGACAATATCGTGAGGCGGGAAACGGAATCCGGCTCCAGTGCGCTGGACGGCGTGGATGCTGTGCTCAATGAGGATGAGGAGGCAGCCAGTGTAAATGCCAAGGAGCTCGCGGCGGTTGTACAGGAGCTTCGGGATACATCCAACATTACTATGCTGATTTATGACAGTATCAGCAATAAAACACTTCTGTCTTCTGCAAGAGATATCGAGATAATGCGTGAGAGAGTCCAGACTTACATTCTCGGCCAGGGACAGATGAATCAGGAAATTCTGGTCCAGTCCGACAACTATGTGATACAGAAGTCCTTTGATCCCAGGACAAAATCGTTTTTCCTGGAAAGCTGGGGATTCTTCTCAGATAATGGAACAATATTTATTATGTCAACTCCATTGGAGAGTATCAGGGAGAGTGTACAGATTTCCAACCGCTTTCTGATGGATGTGGGCTTAGCGGCGATCGTAATCAGCGCTGTGATCCTGTACTTTATCACAAAGAAGATCACGGCTCCAATTCAGCAGCTCTCTGTGCTGTCTGAGAAAATGTCAGATCTTGACTTTGAAGCGAAATACGAGGATACTCCCCACACGACAGAGGAGCTGAGCCGTCTGGGTCACAGCATGAATGTACTGTCAGAGCGCCTTAAGGAATCTATCGGTGAGCTCAAATCAGCCAACAATGAGCTTCAGAAGGATATTGAGGAGAAGGTTCAGATTGATGAGATGCGAAAGGACTTTATCGCCAATGTCTCCCACGAGCTGAAGACGCCGATCGCTCTGATCCAGGGCTATGCGGAAGGTCTGACTGAGGGGATGGCCGAAGATAAGGAAAGCCGCGATTATTACTGCAATGTCATTATGGACGAGGCGGGAAAAATGAATAAGATGGTAAAACAGCTTCTGACGCTGACTGCCCTGGAATTTGGAAAGGATCAGACAGTGATGGAGCGGTTTAACCTGACGGAACTGATAAGCGGAGTAATTTCTGCATCGGGAATCCTTCTGGAGCAAAATGGAATCACAGCTGAGTTTGACAATTCAGCTCCCGTATATGTCTGGGCAGACGAATTTAAGATCGAGGAGGTAGTGACGAACTACTTCAGCAACGCGATCCACCATGCAGGAGGAGAGAAGAAGATTATTGTAAAGATGCTCCCTGAGGGAGAGAAAGTCCGGGTTTCCGTATTCAATACAGGCACCCCGATCCCTGAGGAAGCTCTTCCAAATCTCTGGACGAAGTTTTATAAGGTGGACAAGGCAAGGACAAGGGAGTATGGCGGAAGCGGAATCGGCCTGTCCATCGTTAAAGCCATAATGGAAAGCCATCACCAGTCTTATGGAGTGAAAAACTGGGATAACGGAGTGGAGTTCTGGTTTACGGTGGATGGAAGATAGGAAACAGAAAATAGGAATAGGCAAAAGGAAGTTTTTCAGCCCCGGGAAGGCTGCCGAAAAACTTCCTTTTTTGATGCAGGGAGCGGCGCAGAGTGGGGGCAGATGGGAGACAGAAGCAGAAGGTACTCTCGTATTTTTCTATGTGAAAAAGAAATGGGAAAAAATGAAAAAAAGTAGTTGACTTTTGTAGAAGGCTTTGGTATTATAATACTCGCCTTGAGCGACAGGGCATCAGAAAAAAACAAAAAGCTTCAAAAAAGAACAAAAAGTTCTGAAAAGTGCTTGACACAAAAGAAGAAAAGTGATAAAATTTGATGCATCGCTGAATGCGAGGAAAGTTAAAAACAAAAAGAACTTTCAAAAAATAGAAAAAAGTTGTTGACAAACACAACG
>NZ_QUJI01000047.1:0-356 GCF_003480545.1 Clostridium sp. AM29-11AC | reverse complement strand
GTTGACAAACACAACGAGTTGTGATAAGATAAACGAGTTGCTGTTGAGAACAAACAACAACGAACCTTGAAAACTGAACAGTATGTAAAACCCTGAAAATTCTAAGAACAACAGGCTTTTGGTTAAGCCTTGAGGTTCGAGAGAACATTCAGAACAAAACCTAAAGAACAGTAAAACGGTTTAAAAATTAGCCAAGCTAAGTTTTGGACCTGGTTCAAACAGAGGAAACAGCTTTTGACTAAGCTCGTGGGAAACCTCGCTAAGTAAAAAGCTGTATGTTTCGGCTAAACTCGGAACAACCTCGTTAAGTCGAAGACTATAACATGAGAGTTTGATCCTGGCTCAGGATGAACGCT
>NZ_QUJI01000046.1:0-3785 GCF_003480545.1 Clostridium sp. AM29-11AC | reverse complement strand
GGCTATAGACCATGTCTATTTTTATGAAATTAATTTTGCGAAATTAATTATACGTCATCACACCCACAGGACTATAGAAGATTTGCACCGGGAAATTCAAAAAATCAAATAAAAAAAGGCTATGCCGGAAATCAATATCCTGATTCTGGTATAGCCTTTTCTCATACTTGAATTTGTGTATTACCGCCGTTTTCCCTTGTGTATTACCTGTGTACTACTTGTGTATTATCAGGCAGGATTCACAAGGATTTGACAGGATTTTCATTCTGAACAATCCTTGATTTTACGCTATTTCTTAGAACTTCCCAGCCTTAGCTGCTTCCTCAATCGAAACCGCGAGGGCTGGATTTTCTGGGGTTTTGAGAGTGATTGTGCGCTATGAGTGTGCTACGTATTACTACACGATACAATAGAAGGCATTTATCCTATAAAATAACAGTGCTTTTAATATCTTTTAAAAGTTCTTTATAACCACTTTCAAAATCGTCTGTAAAGTCTATCCCATATCTATTACGTAAATATACAGGTGTATAAAAACTACCGTCCGTCGCTTTTTCAAAAAAAAGAGGTATAATTTTATTTTGCATCGGATGTCCATAAACTTGTGGAATTATAATTTCTGATTCTGTACCTACTCCTCCTTCTCTATTGTCGGCTTTCTTCGCATAGTCCGCATTGCAAATTACCAAAACCTTTTTTATTGTTTCGTCCGTGCTTAATGCCTCCATAAACGCCACCATATCCTGTCCTGGTTTTAAACTTTTTTTGTCATATAACACATTCACACCATCGTTTTCTAACCGTTCTGCCAGTTTAATTACTTTATCTTTATTTTCCTTAGGTGTCCAACAATAAGATATAAAAACTTTTTCCTGTTGTTTTATTGGCTTTACAATATTTTTTAATTCATTATAAAGATTCACAGTTTTTATTGTCCAGTGAGTATGCATTAATTCTGTAATTCCACCAGACATATCTATACCTAATTCAAAAGTTAATCTATGTAAATCATCATAAGTAATATATCCATTTTTTATGTACTTAAATTTCACGCCATTTGTTCTCACTACAATGTCTGTTATATGACCTACAAATGCCTCTTTTTTAACTGTTTCCGTATCCTCGTACACAAAAAGGCACGGATATTTCTTTATATTTTCAATTGTCATATTATCTAGTTTACCATATTGATTTTTTATAGCAGGAACTGTATAGGAGGTTAAACATCTGCTCTTCATCATAACATAAAAATCACTTATCCAAGCATCATCTTCTGCTGCAACAAACAAATTGTACTTATCTGCCTTTTGATAATCTTTAAATTCCATTCTTACAAACCTCATGTAATATACTTTTGTGGACAGCCCACCTAGTTAAAAATTTCCAAAGCTAAAAGTATACATTACTCTATACTTCATAGGATTCATTTAACATTCGTTACTCTCAAGAATTTACTATCTCCTGATTCTCTTCATCGTTGAAGCCAAAAGCCCCCTTACATCCATTTCATTTTGGATAATGTGATCAACTGCATACTTAAAAGCTATCCGATAAATTTCTTCAACAGATTGATTTATTTGTTCAGATAATACTTTTGCAATTCTTTCTGATTCGTCCTTGCACTTTTTTCTAAAGGCTCCCCGATTACTAATATAAGAATTGTATTCTGTCTGATTTAAAAATTGAGGTAAATCTGCCTCATACTCTTCAAAATTAAATGTCTCTTGCAAGCTATATTGTAATTGTTGATTATCATATATGGATACTAAAGTTCTAAGAAAATCCGTTTTATGTAAATAAAATACCTTTATTAGTAATACTTCCGGGGTGTAAGGTAAAAAATGTAAATAAGCCATATTTTCTTCATACTTTCTTATCATTGCCGAGTTTCCATACTGAGGATAGGGTATGATATCTGTTTCAACATCCTTATCCATAAAAGATGATACATAAACATTATCATAGAAAATATAATTATTCGCTTCGATAAAAAAGTGAATTACATTTTCATATCCTCCAATCTCTAAAATTCGAATATCTAAATAATTGCTCTCCTCTTGTAAAGAAAAATATTTTTGTTTTAAAGCATTAAAAAAACTTTTTGCCATGCTATCCTCCACCAATACAATTATATCTGGAGAAGTATCTTCCCTCATTCCAATTGCGCCGATTGCTTTGGCCGGGGGACATTGATAAATAACATTAATATTTCCTAAATCATCTTGTTCTAAAAATATTACATTTTTCTCGGCTCGTATTATACTTGAAGAATGTGTAGAAATCAAAATTGTTAGCCCTTTATCTTTTGCCAGTTCTTTTAAAGCTACAATAAGACGTATTTGGGCAGATGGGTGTAAGGCCATTTCTAGTTCATCTATTAAAATAAGTGAACCATTTACAGCATTTTTAATGTCGTGAAAAAGATTTATCATAATAATTTCACCGAAGCTGAAATTTTGTTCCGTATAAAATTTCCCATCTGATAGAGGAATCGCATATGCTATATTACGTCGTTGATTCACTCCTTTACGTCCACGCATTTCTCCTGCAGGTATTTTAATCATTGAAGAAAATTTATCGACCCCAAATACCAAATTCATTTTTTCATTTATCCATACATCCTCTGTACCACGTCTTCTGGATAAAATTTTTTCTTGCGTAAAAATTCTCTGGTCTTTAGTTGTTATATTTATGATTTGCGGATATGAAAATTCTTGAAACACACTCGAATTTCTTTTATGAGGTCTCCATTCACCATTACTTCTCTTAGTATACTTCACCTTATTTCCATCTATCTCATAAGTTATTGAACCTGAAAAAACATCCATAGAACTATCATTAGATGATTGAAATCCCAATTTATATGCATTCTTATTCCCTATTCTATTAATACAAGTAAATAATGTTGTTTTACCTGAGCCATTCTTTCCTGTAATAATATGAACACCAGGAGCAGGAATTCTAAATTTCATTAATTCTATATTTCTAATATTCTCAATAATAATTTCCTTCATTATTCGCACCTCATAATAAATGACTACACTAATAATTATCTATCTCTATCCAGCAACTCTTGATAACTAACTCCCAGCACCTCTGCAATGACCTTCAACTCAATATCCGTCACAAACCGTTTCCCGCTCTCAATCCGCTGCACCGCATTCTTATCAATATCCAATCCAGCCATTTGCAGCATATCTGCCAGCTTCCGTTGAGAAGTTTTCTCCGGAAGTTTCTCCCGGATTTCCTTAATTCTCTGGCCGCAGATGTTATTTCCGCCATTTTCTGCCTTGTTTTTATACATAGAATTCTCCTTAATTGACATTCAGTGATTGTCATTTTTCTCATTATATGATAAACTAAGAATCGAGTTGACATTTAGTGCATGTCAAAAAAACATTTTAGCAAAGGAGAATATGTATGAAAAGTCTGCTACTACAGCTATATGACGGAGAAGTTTTCCCTGCCGAGCAGTACACACCCAAAACAGAAGAATACCGAAAGCTGCGCCAGCAACATTACAAGCACTATGAGGACTTCGTCAAACAACTAAAAGTCTTAGAACCACCTTTAGACAAACACTTCGTTGAAATCATGGATGAGCAACTGGACACACTCCCTTTAGAAATGTCAGAAATGTTCATTGACGGCTTCCGCCTGGGAGCACGAATGATGATTGAGATCTACCAGAAGGACTTCACAGACACCTGCGAATAACAAAAACATACAGGGTAGTGTAAAAAAGTTTGTGTCTTTGGAAGAAAATGACTCCTTTTTGGTAAGAA
>NZ_QUJI01000045.1:0-4710 GCF_003480545.1 Clostridium sp. AM29-11AC | reverse complement strand
AACTTAGCTTGGCTAATTTTTAAACCGTTTTACTGTTCTTTAGGTTTTGTTCTGAATGTTCTCTCGAACCTCAAGGCTTAACCATAAGCCTGTTGTTCTTAGAATTTTCAGGGTTTTACATACTGTTCAGTTTTCAAGGTTCTGATACTCTCAGTCGCTTTCACTTCCTTTGAGCATCCAGCGCAGAAGGAGGGATTTGAACCCTCGCGCCGCTACTAACGACCTACTCCCTTTCCAGGGGAGCCCCTTCAGCCACTTGGGTACTTCTGCTGATGACACTTTCTATATGAAATTTGTCTATCAAGAGCGGAGAGAGTGGGATTCGAACCCACGCGCCCTTGCGGACAAACGGTTTTCAAGACCGCCTCGTTATGACCACTTCGATATCTCTCCAAACGTGCTCAGCTATTATATCACGCTGTTTTTCGTTTGTCAAGAATTTTTTCATCTTTTTTGAAGTTTTTTCTTTTTCAAAAACTTCATCTCCATGAAACTTTCTCGACGCAGCCCCTCACTTTTCTCAGTGTTTTCAAGGCTTTCTGCTGTCGCTCTCAGCGGCAACGAAAGGTATTCTATCATCATTGCCGCCATAAGTCAACACTTTTTTTCAATTTTTTTATATTTTTTCTTTTAAATGCCAAACTGCCTTATTTTACAGGGTTTTTTCTCCGTTTCTATCCTGATTCCTCTTCAAAATAGCCTCTGCCACTGCCATATCTTCCGGAGTTGTCACCTTGATATTTTCATAGGATCCCTCTGTCAGCCGGATCGGCTCTCCTGTCATACGCTCTACCACCATCGCATCATCTGTGATGCCCTGCTGCAGCGCTTCACTTTCCATCATGGCCTTATAGGCTCTGCAGATCAGTTCCCTTCTGAAGGCCTGAGGTGTCTGGACGGTCCACACCAGGGAGCGATCCGGCGTAGTCGCAGCAAATCCCCCCTCGTCTGCTATTTTCACAGTGTCCTTTGAGGGCATTCCGGCAACGCAGGCGCCGTACTTTTCTGCGTCTGCTATGGTTCTCTCGATGATCCCCCGATCCACAAACGGACGGGCGCCGTCATGGATCAGAACCAGGGAGGCTTCATCAGACAGACAGTTCAGTCCTCTGAATACAGAGTGGTAGCGCTCTGCCCCGCCCGCCGTCACTTCCTTTACCTTCTGAAAGCCGTATTTCTCCACGATTTCCCTTCTGCAAAAATCGATCTGTCTCTCCCCTGTCACAAGAACAACCTCGTCTACAGGGCTCTCCTCAAACGCTCTCAGGCTGTAGTAGAGCACAGGATAGCCTCCCAGATCCAGAAACTGCTTCTGTACCTTTGTTCCCATCCGCTTCCCGCTTCCGGCCGCAAGCACAATGGCCGAGATCAGGCCTGTTCTGCCTTCCCGCTCCTTCTTCCCTGAGCTTATCTCCTTTTCCTTCATAGCCTTCCTCTGCTCTCCTCCCTTCCGTTCTCTCCCCCTGTCAGAAAACCGTCTTTTACCGTTCTCCCAGCTTTAAATTCGGCACCGCATTCAGATCCCAGCCTGAGCGGGCGCCGCCTATATACTCATAGTAGGCCGCCACTCCAATCATTGCCGCATTGTCTGTGCAGAAAATCGGCGATGGGTGGTAGAAGCGAATTCCTTCTTTTTCACAGGCCGCCTGCATCCCCTCTCTCAGCGCAGAGTTGGAGGCCACTCCGCCCGCGATCGCCAGCTTGTCATATCCATACTCTTTTGCAGCCATGACAGCCCTAGAAACCAGCACCTCCACCACTGCATTCTGGAAGGATGCCGCCAGGTCGGGAACGCAGATCGTCTCCCCCTTCATCTGAGCGTGATTAATATAATTTAATACAGCCGATTTCAGGCCGCTGAAGCTGAAGTCGTAAGGATTGTCCCCGACCTTCGCCCGCGGAAACTCGATAGCATGGGGATTTCCCTCCCTGGCTGCTTTGTCCACCTTAGGTCCTCCCGGATAGCCCAGTCCCACAGCTCTCGCCACCTTGTCAAAGGCCTCTCCCGCTGCGTCATCCCTGGTATGACCGATAATTTCAAATTTTCCGTAATCCTTTACCACTACCAGATGGGTATGGCCCCCTGACACGATCAGGCAGATAAACGGCGGCTCCAGATCGGGATTCTCAATAAAATTGGCCGATACATGGCCCTCGATGTGATGTACGCCCACCAATGGCTTTTTGGCAGCGTAGGCTAATGCCTTTGCCTCCGCCACGCCCACCAGAAGGGCGCCCACCAGTCCCGGACCATAGGTGACGGCCACAGCCGTAATATCCTCCAGCGTCACCTTCGCCTCTGTAAGCGCGCTCTCAATTACCTGGTTAATTTTCTCAATATGCTTTCTCGACGCGATCTCAGGCACAACGCCTCCATACAGCGTGTGAAGGTCAATCTGAGAAGAAATCACATTGGAAAGCACCTCTCTTCCATTCCTGACAACCGAGGCCGCCGTCTCATCACAGGAGCTCTCGATTGCGAGGATCAGAACATCCTCGTCTGTCGTATGCTTTTTCATTCTTATCTATTCTCCTTTTCCCTTTAAGCCCTTAAGGAGCTTCCTTCCTCTCTGTTTTCCGTCCTGCCGGCGTCTACTCCTCATCGTCAAAGCCAAGCTCCACGCTCCATCCATCCCTGGCAGTCTTTGCCCGCGGGAATATAGCCCTGGCCTTGTCTGCATAGTCGTCAGGGCGCGTCAGAGACGGGCTGTAATGTGTCAGCCACATTTCCCTGGGCTGGGCCTCCCTGGCCAGTCCTGCTGCCTCCTGAAAGGTCATGTGCTTATACTCCCTGGCCTTGGCCTCCTTGCCGTCCTCCCCGTACATTCCCTCACAGATAAACAGATCGGCATCCTTCGCATACTCGGCAATCACCGGTACGGGCCTTGTGTCTGTGCAGTAGGTCACCTTGATCCCCCGCCTTTTCGGCCCCAGAACCATCTCAGGCGTGAAAATCCTCCCTTCGTCCTCTATGGTCTCCCCCTTCTGAAGACGGCTCCAGAATTTCTGAGGAATCTCCTGGGCTCTGGCCCGCTCCACGTCAAATTTTCCCTTTCTCGGTATGGAAACAGCATAGCCATAGCAGATGACATTGTGCTGGACGCGGTAGGCGTCGATCACGTAGGGCCCGATAGAAAACTGCTCTCTCGGCTCTGACAGCTCGATAAAGCGAAGCTCAAACGGCAGCTCCGGCGCAATCATGCGGAGAGCTCCCACCACCCGCTCCAGGCCCTTTGGGCCGATTACAGTCACCGGCTCCGTCCTCTCGGCATTTCCCATAGTGAGCAAAAGCCCCGGCAGACCGCTGATGTGATCTGCATGGTAATGGGTAAAACAGATGATATCAATGGGTTTGGGACTCCATCCCTTCTCCTTAAGCGCCACCTGCGTCCCTTCCCCGCAGTCGATCAGCAGATTGCTACCGTCACACCGCGTCATCATGGAGGTGAGCCACCGGTATGGAAGCGGCATCATCCCCCCTGTTCCCAACAGACAAACATCTAACATATTCTATATTTCCTCTCTGCAAACTTTTTGTTCAGTATGATTTTACAGGCCCCTGTGCCGGAACCTGTAAAATCATACCACAAATGCTTTCCCTTTCGCAAGTTTATCCGGAAGGCCCTGCAGTTTACTGAAATTCCTTCCTCAGAATCTCCTTCGGCATCTCTATCTCGCCTGCAATCGTATGCTCTGTGAGCTCAGAGAGGAGCTTAATCTTTTTATTTAACAGAGGTCTCATACAGTTTGGCACATGCTCCTGGTGGGCCCTGTGTATGGCAACACATTCCTTGCAGTTTCCATGATAGCGGCAGGCCTTTTTGCAGGGGCAGTGATCCTTGTCCTTATACTCCTCCCTGAAGGCTGACGCAAACTCCTCCTGCAGCCTTAACCCCTCGGCCCGGTTTCCCTTGTGAAACTCCTCCATCGCAGCAATTTCCTTTGGATTGTTCTCAATCGTCACTGGCTGTCCCTCCTGTTTTTTCCGTGTGTATGTCTCACAGACCTGCCTTCCTGCGCCCCGACAAATGCCTGGCGGGGGCCGGTCTGTTCGCCTGTCCAGCGCTTAAGACTGGCTCTGCCTATCTATCATAACACGCCTGCAGCCGTTTTTCCATTTCCATTTCCATTTCTTTTACCCATACAGAAAACGCAGAAAGGCTGCGTCAAACCTTCGCCTCCTGAGCCTTCGCTCTTCTGACAGCCGGATACGGCAGTCTGCCGGAGGTTCTGTTGCCACAGCCTTTTTAGATTATTTTCGATTTTCAAATTTTGGAGGCTCCATTTGCGCCAAACGCCTGAAATTCTACAGCAGTTCTGTCTGTTCCTCCACCTCAACGGGGATCCTGAACTGGTTCACCAACTCGTCGTAGCACTCTTCACACAGATCAAAGCTGTGCCGCTCACCGTCCTTTTCCGAAAAATAGTCCCACGCGATTTCAAACCGCGCTCCGCCCTCCCGCATGATTCCATCCTTCACCATTAATCGTTTTCCGCACCAGTTGCAGTGCACCGATTCCAGCTCCCTGTCCTTTTTGTACTTTCTCATTTTCCCTCTCACCTTTCTTCTGTGCAAATATCAGCCCCTTCCCCTGAGATAAAAAAGAATCCTGCGGGGCAGGATTCTCCGCCTGCGGCGGTTCGCAAAAGTGACATTTTCCTCGTATTATATAGTAGTAGTGTTTATAGACCCTCTCCAAGGTCTGTATG
>NZ_QUJI01000044.1:5206-5536 GCF_003480545.1 Clostridium sp. AM29-11AC | reverse complement strand
AGAGCGTTGACAGGATTTCCAGTCAGCAGCACCGCAAAGGTCATGTACTGCCGGATGTTGGACGCTATGCTATCCAAAGGGCAGGAGGACGAAAACGGAATCCTGTTTGTCTGCTTCCCTGTTACAGCCATTGCCGCAGTCTTGTCCCGCAGCTCTATGACGGTCAAGCGTTCTCTGAATGAACTGGAAACCGCCGGACTTATCATGCGGGTGCGTCAGGGCGTTGGAGAACCAAACAGGACTTATGTGCTGATACCGGGAAAGGAGGACGCTGCCCTTGCCTGATACCTCAAAGCTGGAAAAGCTCAACCGGGAGCTGGAGAAAAGCGA
>NZ_QUJI01000044.1:0-5196 GCF_003480545.1 Clostridium sp. AM29-11AC | reverse complement strand
TGGAGAAAAGCGAAAAGAAACTGCGGAAAGCCATCAATGATGAAAAGGCATTGCAGCACCAGTTAAAGCAGCTTACCCGAAAGGAACGGACGCACCGGCTCTGTACCCGTGGCGGTATGCTGGAAAGTTTTCTGCAAGAGCCGGAACGCCTGACAGATGATGATGTCATGCTGTTATTGAAACTCATTTTTCACAGGCAGGACATGCAGGAACTATTGAAAAAACTGCTGGAACGGAAGAAGCCGGAAACCCCTTAGTTTACTAAGGGCGCAATTATACACCACCTAAAGGTTGGTGCATTGCGTTCTCCGAAGGCTCCTCGCCGGAGGGCTGTGATTTTCCGCAGTCATGGTCTGCTCCAAATCAAACAGGGGACGCTACGCTTCCCCTGCGCTGGCTGCCGCCAGCTACCCTTTTGTGGACTTGCCATCTGGGGACACCTTGCGTTGCAAGCTGTTCCCAGCCGACAAGTTTCATAAAATACGCTATCTTTTCGATAGGCAATGAAGTATAATAAAATTACCAATAAATCAAAAATTGGCGAAGGAGTTGATTGATGGACATGATTAGAATACTTCAATTTTTAGTATTGGCTTTTGGTTTAAAAGAATTGTTTAATGCAATGGAATATCACAAACAGAAGAAAAAGAAATGGGTAATTGCCTCTTTATGTATGGGCATTTTTGCCTGTGCTTGTGCAATTATTTCAATAACAGGTATTCTGTAAGTCGGAATTGATAAGGAAAAGGAGGATACACAGATGAAAACAGTAATTCTTTATAATATTATTTCTCTTATCATCATCTTTGTTTTGATTTTTGTCCTAAGAATTGTCAGTAAGAGTGATTTACGTAAAAATCAACAACTTATTATTAAAGTCATTACAACTATTTTAATTGTTTGTGTAATAGCATTTGTGCTTTTTATTGATGTAATAGCAGTTGGCATTATAGGACCTGTTCCAAATTAACAATCCCAGTTTACCATCCGCACATCGGGTCAACTTGTCCCGAACTTTTACAACTAAATATCCGCCGCCCTCACAGCGGCACACCGAGCAGGAAATCTGAAAAAAGGTCTCCTGCTTTTTTTCTGCCCAAAATGAGGTGGTAAAACGCCACCCCATCCACCAATTACCGAAAGGAGGGACACGAAATGCCCTGTCCACACAACGAAATCACGATTGTTCAGCGCAGCCAGCGGCAGTCTGCGGTTGCCGCCGCTGCTTACCAAAGCGGCGAAAAGCTGTTCTGTGAATACGACCAGCAAGTGAAGCACTACCCGGAAAAGCGTGGCATCGTCCACAATGAAATCCTGCTCCCGGCAAATGCCCCGGCGGAGTATGCAGACCGCAATACCTTATGGAATGCCGCCGAAGCGGTGGAGAAGCAATGGAACTCCCAGCTTGCAAGGCGGTGGGTGCTTACCATCCCCAGAGAGATACCGCCCGACCAGTACGCTGTCCTTGTCCGGGAGTTTTGCCAGCAGCAGTTTGTTTCCAAAGGCATGATTGCTGATTTTGCAATCCATGACCCCCATCCGCCGGGACACAATCCCCACGCCCATGTCCTGCTGACTATGAGAGCAATGGACGAACATGGAAAATGGCTTCCCAAGAGCCGCAAGGTTTATGACCTTGATGAAAGCGGAGAACGGATAAAACTTCCGTCCGGCAGGTGGAAAAGCCACAAGGAGGATACGGTTGAATGGAACGACCAGAAGTATTGTGGAATCTGGCGGCATGAATGGGAGGTCATCCAGAACCGCTATCTGGAAGCCAATGACCGCCCGGAGCGTGTGGACTTGCGTTCCTATGCCAGACAGGGGCTTGATATAGTCCCCACTGTCCATGAGGGGGCTGCTGTCCGGCAGATGGAAAAGCGTGGCATCCAGACGAATATCGGCAATCTGAACAGGGAAATCAGAGCTGCCAACAGCTTAATGCAGTCCATCCGGCAGCTTATCCATAACCTCAAAGGCTGGATTACCGAGCTGGGCGAAAAACGGAAAGAACTGCTTGCACAAAAGGCGGCGGAGGAAGCGACACTTCTTCCCAATCTGCTGATGAAGTATATGGAGATACGAAAGGAAGAACGGAAGGACTGGACAAGGGCTGGACAGAACCGGGGAACTTCACAGGACTTAAAGGCAGTCAGCGAAGCCCTGTCCTATCTCCGGCAAAAGGGGCTTTCTACTGTGGAGGATTTAGAAGCATTTCTGGAAGCGTCCGGGAAATCAGCCACCGATTACCGCAGTCAGATGAAGCCAAAGGAAGCCCGCAGTAAAGTGATTGACAGGCTTCTTGCCAGCCGGACAGACTGCAAGGAATGTAAGCCCGTCTATGAAAAGTACCAGAAGATATTTTTCAAGAAAACAAAGGAAGCGTTCAAGCAGGAACACCTGGAGGTTGCCCGGTATGAGAAAGCCGCCGCCTACCTTGCCAAGCACCCGGACGATAAGGATAAAACGAAAAAGGAGCTGCAACAGGAGCAGGAAACGCTTCTCAGCGAAATCGCAGACCTGAAAGTACCGCTGACCGAGGTACAGGAGGACTTGAAGAAACTGCGGGACATCCGCTACTGGGTACGGAAAGCCACACCCGGCACAGAGGAAAGCAAAGAGCCGCCCAAGAAGCAGCCCATCAAAGAAGTCTTGCAGGATAAGGCAGACGAGAAAAAAGCACAAAGAACAGCCCAGGCACAGACGAAACACAGACAACAGGATATGGAACTTTAACAGGCACTTGCCATTTTCAAGCAGAGAATGTCAGGTGCTTTTCTTATTTTCAAGGAGGGATAGATTTGAATGTATTTGAAGCTGTGAAGCAGTCCGTCACAACCAGGCAGGCTGCGGAGCATTACGGAATCCATGTAAACAGGAATGGGATGGCTTGCTGCCCGTTTCATCACGATAAAACCCCAAGCATGAAGCTGGATCGGCGTTACCACTGCTTCGGCTGCGGTGCGGATGGGGATGTGATTGATTTTGCCGCCGCCCTGTATGGGCTGGGAAAGAAAGAAGCCGCCGTACAACTGGCACAGGACTTCGGGCTTTCCTATGAGGACTGGAAACCGCCGGGAAAGGCAAAAAAGCCCAAGCCCCGGCAGAAATCCCCGGAGGAACAGTTTCAGGAAGCAAAAAACCGTTGCTTCCGTATCCTTGCCGATTATCTCCACCTGCTTCGAGTGTGGAGAAAGGAATATGCCCCGCACTCCCCAGAGGAAGCCTTTCATCCCCGGTTTGTGGAAGCCTTACAAAAGCAAGCCCATGTGGAATATCTGCTGGATGTGCTGCTGTTCGGGGAGACAGAGGAAAAAGCGGTTTTGATTATGGACTACGGAAAGGATGTGATACAGCTTGAACAGCGAATGGCAGAGCTTGCAGCCGCAGACGCAGCAAGAACTAAAAAACACCATGAACGCCATGCAGCCGCCCCAGAGCATTGAGGAAATCAAGGCGGGGCTGGAAACCACCGAGAAAGGCGGTGTCCGCCAGAGCATACGGAACTGCCTGACCGTATTCCAGCGTGACCCTCTGCTTTCCGGGGCTATCGCATACAACATCCTGACCGACCGCAAGGACATCATAAAGCCCATCGGTTTTCACAGAGAAAGCACAGCCCTGAACGATACGGATATGAAGTATCTGCTTCTCTATCTGGAAGAAACCTATGGGCTTACCAATGAGAAAAAGATTGATAATGCCATCGGGATTGTGGCGAATGAAAACAAGTACCATCCCATCCGGGACTACCTAAGTGCCCTTGTGTGGGACGGGACAGAACGAATCCGTTTCTGTCTGCGGCACTTTCTGGGGGCTGACGCAGACGATTACACCTATGAAGCGTTGAAGCTGTTCCTGCTGGGTGCAATCTCACGAGCCTTTCAGCCGGGGTGCAAGTTTGAAATCATGCTCTGTCTGGTAGGCGGTCAGGGGGCTGGCAAGTCCACCTTCTTCCGTCTGCTGGCAGTCCGGGACGAGTGGTTCTCCGATGATTTGCGGAAGCTGGACGATGACAATGTGTACCGTAAGCTGCAAGGTCACTGGATTATCGAAATGTCGGAAATGATGGCAACCGCAAACGCCAAGAGCATTGAGGAAATCAAGTCATTTTTAAGCCGACAGAAAGAGGTTTACAAGATACCCTATGAAACCCACCCAGCAGACCGCCCCCGTCAGTGCGTGTTTGGCGGCACTTCCAATGCCCTTGACTTCCTGCCCCTTGACCGTTCCGGCAACCGCCGCTTTATCCCCGTCATGGTGTACCCGGAGCAAGCCGAGGTTCACATTTTAGAGGACGAAGCCGCTTCCAGAGCCTATATCGAGCAGATGTGGGCAGAAGCGATGGAAATTTACAGAAGCGGCAGGTTCAAGCTGGCTTTCAGCCCTGCCATGCAGCGGTATCTCAAAGAACACCAGCGGGATTTTATGCCGGAGGACACCAAAGCCGGGATGATACAGGCGTATCTTGATAAGTACACCGGGAGCATGGTCTGCTCCAAGCAGCTCTATAAGGAAGCCTTGAACCATGCCTTTGACGAGCCGAAGCAATGGGAAATCCGGGAAATCAACGAGATTATGAACCAGTGAATTTCTGGCTGGCGGTACTTCCCGAACCCAAGAATGTTTTCAGAATATGGCAGACAAAAGGGCTGGGAGCGTGAAAACCCGGCAACGGACTCCGGCAACCCGTCTGAAAAAACGATGGATGGTTTTGTGGAGGTCACAGAACAGATGGAGCTTCCATTCTGAAAATGACCGCCCGTTGCACCCCCTGTTGCTATCCCGTTGCCGAGCCGGTTGCCGGGGAAAACCCCTTATTTCCGGGCTTTTCTCCCTTATAACAACCAAAACAACAGAAAAATAAAAGAAAAGTATAAATAGTAACCATCGCCAGATTGAGATTGTTTGCAAGGTCTTTTGAAGCCCGTTGCCGGACTTCGTTGCCGACACCATGTGTCTGGCTATTTTCATGTATGGAGGATAACTGCCTATGGCAAAAAACAAAACAGAGATTCATGTGACCACTGTATTTGACGGGGAACTGGACGCAACCGATGTGTTCGTCAGTCTGATTTCCCAGAAATACGGTAAAACAAATACAAAAGAATATCTTGCTAAAAAGAAAGATATAGGCTATAATGAAGATGAGGTTCAAAAGAGCCAGATACCGTCTGGATTGTGTGGGTAAATGGC
>NZ_QUJI01000043.1:0-5632 GCF_003480545.1 Clostridium sp. AM29-11AC | reverse complement strand
CGCGCAAAAGCACTTTCATACTGCCAGCCCCAACGGGGCGGTGGTGTGAAAGTGCTTTTGCGTTACTTTCTCACAAGAAAGTAACAAAGAGGTTGTGGCCTGCGGCCAGTTATGGTAAAATAGGAATAGTAGGATATAGGCTTTTTGAAGGAAAGGGACGGGTGATTTTATAGGCGCAACCATTTCGGGAATGACGGGCCGGGGAAGTATCCGGCACAACAACAGGAGCTTTTCGGCGGCGAATGTAGACCGGAACAGGTCGGGGCAGAATGTCACCTTTTGTAACGAGGACTTGAAAAAGGTGTACCACGAGCTTTTCGATGAAGCTCTGGCCGATTACAACGCCAAAAAGAAAAAGACCAGGGACAAGATACCAGACTACTACGAGCATATCCGGCAGAGTAAGCAGGAAAAGCTATTTCACGAGGCAATCTTCCAGATCGGCAACTTAACGGACTGCGGGTGCGGCTCCCCTGGAGGGGAAAGGGCGGCGGCAGCTCTCAAAGAATTTGCAGAGTCCTTCCAGGAGCGCAATCCCCATCTGCGGGTGTTCAATATGGTGCTGCACATGGACGAGGCCACGCCCCACCTCCATGTGGACTTTGTGCCGGTGGCAACGGAGCAGAGCCGGGGCCTCTCAACGCGAGTATCAATGAAACAGGCGTTAAAGCAGCAGGGATTTGAAGGGCTGGGCCGAAAGCAGACAGAATGGAAAGCCTGGATGGAACGGGAGAAAGAAGCCCTAACGGAAATCGCCCAGGCTCACGAGTTTGAGATTATCAGCTTAGGCGGTGGCCGCGAGCGTATGGAGCTGCCAGAGTACCGGGCAGCGGCCCAGCGGCTTGAAGCTGTCCAGGAACAGGTGATAGCGGCAGAGCAGGAGATCGCGGCCCTGGAAAAGCAGAGAAAGGCCCTGCAAGGAAATGTGAAGCTGCTGAAAGCGGTGGATAAGGTCAAGCCCGATCTGGACGCGATACAGCCGGAAAAGACGCTGACAGGGGCCGTCAAGGGCGTGACGGTGGAGCAGGTACAGGAGCTGAAGGCGGCGGTGATCCGGGGCGCGGCGGCAGAGCAGAAGGTGCAAGAGCTGAAGGTAGAAAACCAGCAGCTTCAGCAGAAAATCCCTTCGATGAAAGAAAAGCTGGAGGAGGCCCAGGAGCGGCAGCGGCTTGAAAATGAAAACCGGCAGCTCAAAGTGCAGGTGGAATACCTGGAAGAAGATTTGAGCTGGGAGCGCGGGATTTCGGCGCGGCTCCGGGAAGGGATCGGGGCGGTGCTGGATTTCCTGGATCAGCACTTGCCGGAGCAGTTCCGGCCCCTGGTCGAAAAGGCGCGGGAGCTGCTACCTGTGCCAGAGGTGCAGCAGCCAGAACAAGAGCAGGAACGGGGCCACACCTGGGGCGGTATGGAGCTGTAAAAGAAGCCTGTCCGGGGCCTTGCAAGAGCCGCCCGGACAGGCTATAATAACAGTAAAAATAGGGAATAAAATGTATTGATAATATATGTCCCCCTATGGGTGAAAGGGACAAGCTGAAATGGGTTTGTCTTAAAATAGGGAATAAAATGTATTGATAATATATGCCCCCCTATGGCCTAAAGGCCATAGATAAAATAATAAAATATTCTCTCTCGGACAGGGAGAAAGTCGGAGGGGGTTATGGGGGTGAGCGGCGGGGTGTGGGAATGTGGTAAACCTGAAAGGTTTTCCATCATTTCCATGCCCCAGAGCGAGGGGGAAAAGGGGGAGGTGACTTTCTCTTTAAGGCCCCGAAGGGGCCGCTCTTTGGCTCCCCCTTTTCCCCCTGTGGGTTTGCAGAATGTTCGAAAAGAGGTGTAAGGAATGGCAGATCAGCAGGAGGCCCTGGAACGGTTGCGGGAACTTTACAGGGAAAAGAACGAGCATTTAGAGAAGTTTTTGGAGCCGGTGGAGCCGTATGAGTTTTATCGTGAGATCTTCCCGGAAGGATCTTTTGAGAGGAAGGGCCATTTTGAGGACAGGAAGGGAAACGGAATTGCGGTGACGGTGCCGAAAGGTGAGGTTGACAAGGCAACGGGGATCGCCTTGCAGATCGAGGGGGACGGTAAAGCGAAACGCTGTACCATTACTGACGAGCTGGACGAGCTGCGGGAGCTGCAAGACACTGATTTTACGATTATGTCCCCGATTTCTTATTTTGGGCGGCGGCGGTGCGGCAAAAATGCCCGGTATCTCTATGCCCTGGTGTTTGACTTGGACGGGGTAGGTATGCCTCAGCTCCGGGACACGCTGCACCAGATGAACAAGGATATTCTGCCCCAGGCAACCTTTGTTGTAAACAGCGGGACAGGGTTGCACCTGTATTATGTGCTGAAAGAGCCGGTGCCTATGTACCCGCATAACCAGAAATGCTTGAAGGAGCTGAAATATTCCCTCACCCGGCAGATTTGGAATAAGTTTACTTCTACCATCAAGGAGCCGCAAATGCAGGGCATTTTGCAGGGCTTTCGGGTGGTCGGCTCTGGCTCGAAGCTGGGGCGGGAGTACCCTGTGAGGGCGTTCCGGCTCGGCGGGCCGGTGGAGCTGGCGCGGCTGCTTGATTATATTCCGGACAGTAACGGGGAGCAGCAGCGGCTTGAGGGGCTTATGAGAAAGAGCCGCCTGTCGCTGGACGAAGCGAAGGAGAAGTACCCGGATTGGTATGAGCGGCGGATCGTCAAGAAGGAGCGGCGGGGCCGCTGGACGGTCAAGCGTGACCTTTATGACTGGTGGCTGCACCGGATAGCCGATGAAATTCGGGTGGGACATCGTTTCTATGGAATTATGACGCTGGCGATTTATGCGAAAAAATGCGGGATAGACGAGGACGAGCTGCGTCAGGACGCTTTCTCTCTGCTGAAACCCTATGATGATATGAGCGTGGAGGACATCAACCGCTTTACGAAGGATGATGTGGTGTGCGCTCTGGAAATGTTCAACGAGGACTATGTGACATTCCCCAGGGACGATATAGCGAAGCTCTCTGGCCTGACTATGCCTGTCAATAAGCGGAACTGGCGCAAACAGCCAGTACATTTGCAGGGCGCAAGAGCAATCCAGGAGATTAACGATAAGGCCAATGGTACGAATTGGAGAGAAGGGAATGGGCGGCCTAAAGGCAGCGGAACGGCCCAGGCGCGGGTTTATGAATGGCGGCAGCAACACCCGGAGGGGCGCAAGGTCGACTGTCACCGGGAAACTGGCCTTGATCCGAAAACCGTCCGCAAGTGGTGGGATTGCCCGCTGCCAGCGGTGCGCTTTGAAAATGGGCATATAACGGTGCGGGTGTCCCCTTCCCAGGAGTTGAGCGATTGGCTCCTGGACGCGCTGCACGATGGGGGCCAGGAATAAGGTCCAGAAAGGCCCCTGTTACGCTTTAGAAGCCGTTTTCAGCCCTCCGAGGGTAAATTACCGGCCCCCTCTCTACCGCGCCCGGAAAGCCGCATAAATCAAGGCTTTTTTGCTCCCTAAATGCGTACATACCAGGGTGGAAGTTTAAGGGCCGGGGCTTGGGTAAACGGGCAGAAGCATATATTGACATTGTAAATAAAAAGTTATACAATGGATATAATAAGAGCGGAAGGAGTTGCTACCTATGGCAAATACAAATATTAACATTCGTATGGACGCAGATTTGAAGCGGCAGTTTGAGGCGTTCTGTGCTGATATGGGAATGACAATGACAACGGCGTTCAATGTCTTTGCGCGTAAAGCGGTGCGGGAGTATAGAATACCCTTTGAAATCAGTGGCGATGTGCCGAACGCTGAAACCGTTGAAGCAATCAAGGAAGTAAAGAGAATGAAGGCCGATCCGAGCCTCGGTAAGACCTATTCCAATGTCGATCAGATGATGGAGGAGCTGCTTGCCGATGTATAACATAAGACCAACCACAAAATTTCAGAAGGATTTGAAGCGCGTGAAAAAGCGCGGCTTTGATATTTCTTTGCTGACGGATATTATTAAAAAGCTGGCTGCGGGGGAGCCGTTGCCGGAGAAGAACAGGGATCACCAACTTTCCGGGGACTATGCGGGGTGTCGTGAGTGCCACATTACGCCGGATTGGTTGCTGATCTACGAAGTGGACGGGGACGAGCTGATTTTATATCTCACCCGGACAGGCTCACATAGTGATTTATTTTAGGGGAAGGAGGAAAGGTCTATGAGCTGGGATAAAGAGAGGATCGCACAGATACAGCTTCCCGATCCGGCAGACGATGATCCGCACCCTCGGCTGCTCCTGGAAGGGTACGGCATACACGCGGGGCAGGGGTTTACCGCTTTGTTTCCCGATGGCTGGCACGAGATTACCCTTGAAGTAGCCTGGGAGCCGACAGGCGCCGCTTGCTGGTACATATCTACGCCTGGGTTTAAGGGTGTGTGTCCTGTGGGCCTGTTCGTGAAGGTATGAAAACAATCCGGCAGATAGCGGACGAGATAGGGGTATCAAAGACAGCAGTAAGTAAGCAAATCGCAAACCTGGGTTTGCGATCAGGTTTGCGAAAAAACGGAAACCAGTTTGCGATTGATGAACACCAGGAAGCCTTGATAAAACGGGCTTTTTCTGAAAAATCGCAAACTGAAATCGAAAACCAAACGCAAACCGAAAACCGCGAAGTTGGCGATTTGGTTTGCGTTTTACAGGACACTATCGACACGCTGCAAGGGCAGCTTGAAGTGAAAGACCGGCAGATCGAGCAGCAGGCCCAGACCATTACCCGGCTCACTGACGCGCTGGCCGCAGCGCAGCAGACAGCGGCAGCGGCCCAGGCCCTTCACGCAGGGACAATCCAGCAGCAGCTTATTACAGGAGAGGCTGGGGTGGATCAGCAGGGTCAGAAGCCAGCGCAAAGACGGAGTTGGTTTAACAAACTATTTCGAGATTGAAATTATTTACGGAGGACAATTGAGTGAATTTTAAAAAAGTGGATATAGAAAATTGGAGAAGAAAAGAGTATTTTAAACATTATTTGGAAAATCTACCTTGCACATATAGTATGACGGTAAAGCTGGATATTACAAAATTGAAGAATAGCAAAAAAAAGTTATATCCGGCTCTTTTGCATAGTGTTTCGACAGTAGTTAATCAGCATGAAGAGTTTAGAACAGCGATTGATGAAAAAGGAGAAGTTGGAATTTTTTCAGAGATGATGCCGTGTTATACGGTATTTCATAAAGATACTGAAACCTTTTCAAATATTTGGACTGAATATTCGTCTGATTATGATGAATTTCTGGATAGATATGAACGAGATATGGAGTCTTATGGTGAACAAGAGGGAATGATGGCAAAGCCAAATCCTCCGGCTAATACATTTCCAGTGTCTATGATTCCGTGGTTGTCATTTGAAGGATTTAATTTGAACCTTCAAAGAGGATATAGTTATTTATTACCTATTTTTACTTTCGGAAAGTACTATGAAGAAAACGGAAAGTTCTATATCCCACTTTCGATACAGGTTCATCATGCAGTTTGTGACGGCTTTCACACTTGTCGTTTTGTTAATGAACTGCAAGAAGTGATAGATAAAAAACGAGAGTGAGAATGCCCCGCGGGAGCGCGCAAAAGCACTTTCATACTGCCAGCCCCAACGGGGCGGTGGTGTGAAAGTGCTTTT
>NZ_QUJI01000042.1:0-5662 GCF_003480545.1 Clostridium sp. AM29-11AC | reverse complement strand
ACAAGTTCTAAAGTGTAGCCGTTAGGCTATCACTTTAGGGAACTTGCAATATATCCACTACACATATTATAGTATAGTGGTAGCACTTCTGTCAAGCGGATATATTCGTGCGTATATTCTGCCAAGAATATAGTGGAGCTTACTTCCTCTTGGGCGACTTTGGAAGTGTAGGAGGAAGAAAGTCAAGGGCTTGTTTTTTATCTGCAGTATGAGCTTCAGCCTGCCGATCAGCGAGTACAGCAGATAAAAAATGGTCGCAGACCACCCTTTACTTTCTTCCTCCGGAACGGACAATACAGCACAGGGGAAGTAACGGAACGGACGGGCAGCCGTTTCCCTCTCCGGCATGATAGCCAACAAAAAAGAGTATCAAGGGTAAACGCTGCGGTCTTTCGACCGCCCTTGACACTCTTTTCCTTATGGCTCTGATAATAAACAAGGGGAAATGGCTTCTTGTGGCATTTCTGCCACTATGGTATAATGGGCAACGCTACCACCCCTATACAGGTACAGAAAGGGGGTGTGCCACCATGAGTATATTTTCGTCTTTCTTACTCTCTGTCTTGGCAAGTGTAGTCGCCTACTACATCTGCAAATGGCTGGACGGAGATAAATAGGCGGTAGCCAGCCTAAGGCATAAGCCACCTTGCCACAACGGAATAGAAAAGCCCCGGAGGTCGCAACTCCGGGGCTTTTTGCGTGCCACAATGAGCACTTTCGTCTTTCTTGCCTACTGGCATTATAGCATATGCCTTTCAGCATTTCAAGTATGCCCTACTTCCACCACTTATAAACCGTATGCTTTGCAAGTCCTGTCTCTCGGATGCAGTCCGCTTTTGTTCCCAGAGGGTTGCTTTCTCTCCATTCTTCGACAATCTTCGCCTTGTCTGGTCTCCCTTGTAGAGCTTTGCCCCTGTCCTCATTCATTGTTTCAAGGGTAAAACGTGCGATTTTTAAGTGCGTGGCTTGCTTTCTGCCGTTCCTCTTATTTGGCGGTATGACAACTTTCGTCTGCTTCTCTATCCATTCTCGGCTTGCCATAGTCGAAAGTAGCTTGTTATCAGCTTTGAGGGCTTTCAATGCGTCCTTTACATCTTCCCTTGTAAAATGGTTGTCCTCATCATCTGTAAGGCTCTCCAGATGCTCCAAAAATGAATAGGCATCTTGCCTTATTCGTCTTTCAGATATGCCACATTTCAAGCCATACGCACACAATGCCATGATTGAGAAGTACCTACCGCCTACCTTTACTTCGGTAAAAATCTTGTTCTTCCACCACTCATAAAGGGCTTCATTACACACCCATGTGCCTTTTTTCTTCGGTCTGCCCTCTACAACTCGCTCTTGATACCACTCTGGGTACAGCTTCTTTGCTTCGTCCAGTGACAGCTTACTCTTTTCTTTCTTCGGCTTCTCTGTAAGTACCGATAAATCAACCTTACAGTTCGGTATGCTGTCCTTTATATCTTCCAGAGTATAGCGGTTATCCGACATCTTATAGGCTTTCACTGGGAAGTCTGCCCCCAGCTTGCTCTGGCTCCCAACACACCTAAAGCCTTGATAGATACCTGTTATATCTGGGCTGTCTGGTCTGATACTGCTCGTATCGTTCCATAGTCTGCGGATAAATGCTTCTTTCAGCTCCGCAAGGGTATCTTCCAGATTATGATACAACTGTACTGGCTCTTTCAAAAAGTAATAGGCATGGACACCCTTTCCAGAACTCACAAGGTAGGTCGGTCGGAGCTGTACTCCGTTCCCGAATTGCTTCAAGAGGTTCTTCAACTGCTGTTTTCCGACATAATCAATATCTATTGCAACCGCATACAGTTCATGTGCGTTCTGCTTCGTGTGTGTCTTGCCATAGAACGTGATAGGCGGTATCAGTCCGAACTCGTCCCCTATGACCTTATCAAGCATATTCAGACTATCATCTATAACCCACTGCTTCGTTCTTCCCTTTCCAGATGGTCTTATCTGGGTTGCAATCACATTTCCTTTTCCGTCATGCTCTGCACTCTGTAAGCTCCCCTCTGGGAACAAGTCACGATAGAACTCATGGGGGCTGACCTCTGGAAAACCTCTCTCCAACATCAGCTCCTCTTTATCCCTATATACCTTTCTCCACTCATACATTGTTTTTGTATTTCTACGCATATTTTTCTCCTACTTAGATATATTATATAATATACTGCCCTTACTCCGCCTGACCGCTAATCTTATCAATAGATTTTTGCACCTTTTTCTCTCAAGTATAAGGGAGTGCCTTTTTGGTGTCAATATCTACACCTCACTCCCTCTCGCCTTCACCGCTTATCTTATCAATGAAGTATTTTACCTTTTTCCATCAAGTATAAGGGAGTGCCTTTTTGGTGTCAATATCTACACCTCACTCCCTCTCGCCCTTATCGCTTATCTTATCAATGAATTTATTGCACCTTTTTGACCTCTAAAAAAAGGGAGTGAATTAAGAATATCTCATCCTCACTTCACTCCCTCTTATTTTCATCACTACTCTTACCAATATTTCAGTATTTTCTACTTAGCATCACGAAGAGTTCCTTTCCATACTGCGTATTCGTCACCTTTCTCATCAGTTGCGGTTAATATTGCTTCACAATATGGATTTGATGGTGGATTCGGAGTCGTATATACATAGCTTCGAGAATTAGTTCCTGTATACCCATTATGATCTTCTTCATTTGTATGCCAACTATTTACTCCTTCAGCTCTTGTTACAAGTTTACTGGATTTTAATTTTAATGGATTAGACGTCATAGATGCCTTAACTGTGTACTGCGGTCTTCCAGATGAATCTAAACCATCATAAAAATACTCCATACTTCCTAAAATTCTATTTTCAATATCTAAAGCTGTAGCAGGAATAGGTTCTCGAGAAGAAATTGTGTTTTTTCCATCACACGCAAAATATACTTTATCCAGCAAAACAGATTCTCCATTAGTTGAACGAGTCACCGATTCTACCGCCTCGGTTTCAGCAGGAGCTGTATCTGCTGCAAAACTAACCATATTCATAGCCATCATCATTATTGCTGCCAAAGCTAACGCTACAGATCTGCGAATATTTCTCATTAATTTTCCTCCTATGTCAATGTATTTTTATAGCATCTAAAGCAACAAGTACATTGGCATCCCCTCCTTTTTGTTTTACTATACTATATTTTCAACAAAAAAACATTAATTATATATAACATTTTTATAAAACTTTACTTGACAAATAAATAATATAACACTATCAAAAACGTCCCAATATTACAGACCATACCGCCCCAAAACAGGTATATCTTCAAGCCCTCATATCTGAAAAAGCTGTTTTTGCTTTCCTCCAGCTCCCGGACTTTCTGCTTCATTACGCTTGTAAGCGTATCAGACTGCTTTTCAAGAGCTTTTGTTGCCTTCTGTACCGCCTCTATATTCGCCTGTAACGCCTTTTTTACCTCTTGGACGGTACTTTCTCTGACCTCATCTCTCAGGCTCCCAATTCCGGCTGATATGGCGTTCTGAAGTAGTTCGTTGCTGTTCTCTAACTGCTCGACTTGCTTCTTCAGCTCGCTGATGAGCTGCCTGCTCAGTTCTGCGTCTCTCTGCCTGTTCTGCTCTGCCCTTGCTTGTCCTTGATTTGACTGCTTCATCAATTCCTCGCAGCTCTCGCTCGACAAAGCTAAAGCTTCCTTCAGCAGGCTGTTCTCCAGCTCTGTCCGGCTCTGACGGTTCAGTTCTTGGAGCTGTTCTCTCGGACTTGCCTGCTCTGACTTCTGCTGTTCGTGCATTTCTCTCAAACTCATGCTCCAGTTCCTCCTTCCCAAAACCCATGTTGTAGTATTTTTCCAGCTTATTATTACGAATTTTGCAAGCCTTTTCCCCCGCCTGCTCTCTGGCTAAGTCGGTATATGTGATGTACTTGTGGCTGTCCTGCCAGTCCACTCCGTACCCTCTTTCATTCATCAGCCGGATAAAGGTTTCCCGGCTGGTCGCTGTTTCCTTACAGTCCAGGACTGCCAGGGCAATGTCCTGGACATAGCTTTTCACTTTCCCCTGCTCCGCCTGCTTCAGAATCTGGTACGTCTCTTTTTTCCATGCCACTGTTTCCTCACGCTCTGCTCCTTCAAAGGTCTTTCCCTTTTCTGGGATGTGCAGCCCCTGATCTTGGCTCTGGGCGTTGCACCGCTCCTTCAGTTCCCGAAGATCAGCACTGCTCCACTGGAGCTTGTGCCCGTCCTCAAAATTGACAGAATTGACGATAAAGTGCGTATGGATATGGTCTTTGTCCTTATGGGTAGCCACAAGCACCTCAAACCCTTTCCATGCCGGCGTATTCTCTGCAAGCTGTAAGGCGTTCCTGTGTGCCTGCTCCGGCGTGATTTTCTCGTCTTTATGGTAGCTCTGGACAAAGTGCTTGTATGTCCTTCCCCCAGTTTTCTCCCATAGTTCCTTGGTAGCCTGCATTTCCTCCTTTGCCGTCTCTGCTTCACAATGCAGACCGCTGACAAGCTTCTCCTCTGTCTTTTCCTCTTTTGTCACATAGTCCAGTGCTTGCCCTATGCCTGCTTTTGAAGATACTGCTTTAATAACTGCCATACTTCTCTCACCTCTTTCATGGTGTTAGGAAGCTCTTGCTTATAGTCCACATATCCATTTTCATTCAGCTTCTTGGCTATCTGGTTCAGATTGTTGCCTTGCCTTTTCAGCTCTGGATATATCTCTTTCAGTCCGTCCAGATTGACAATGTTCGACTGTGTGAGGGCTTCAATGATATATTGCTGTTGGCTCTTTCCAGACTGCTCTACTTTTTCTTTTATCTGTGCAAGTTCTTCCTCTGACACTCTTATAACTATCTGCTTCGGTCTTGTCCTATTCATTGATGAAGTCCTCTCTTTCCTTTACCCACTTCTTAATGAGTTCGATTTCCTCGTCCATGTTCGGCTCTTTCTCTGGCTTCCAGTCCGCTCTCATGTCTTTCAGTTCTTCCAGTGCTTCTTCTAAGTCTGCCTTATAGCTTTCTAAATCTTCTTTTTCGCTTGCTATATATTCATCAACACTATTGTAACAAGGCACACACTCATAGCTTGTTCTATCATCATTGTACTTGTGATACACAATGTCTTTCCATTCATCACTTGGCTCTGCTATGTTCTGTTTAGTGATTTCAATGTCGGATTTTATCGTCTCTACGTTCTCCAACATATCCAGATAATGCTCTGGTTCATAACCAAAATTCAATAAGTGATTCAGCAGTGTAGGCTCTGGGAACATTCCGAACCAACAACGCTCGAACCACTGGTCAGCATAATCTCTTTCATCACTTCCATTGGAGTAAGTACCGCCCACTAAATCTCCGACAAAATTCTCTATCAGTTCTCCGATAGTCAGACCATGCTCCCCACACTTTCTTGCCAGTCGGTCACAATCTGCGTCCGACAATTTCACTGTGATTTTTCTCTCTCTGATTGTTTCAATTTCTTTCTGCTGTTCCTCGCCCCAACTCATGCTTTTACCTCTCTTTCTTCTTGGCTATCACTCAACAATTTACCGCATATCTGCGGTCACTCAAAGGGGGATTGAAGGGGGGCTTTGCCACCCTCACAAGTTCTAAAGTGTAGCCGTTAGGCTATCACTTTAGGGAACTTGCAATATATCCACT
>NZ_QUJI01000041.1:0-7270 GCF_003480545.1 Clostridium sp. AM29-11AC | reverse complement strand
CATTGCGGCGTATTCTATATATTATATTGATTTTTACCCTTTTAGAATTTTCAGAGGGCAGTTACATATACGATCAGCAGGATGGCGGACAGAATATACGGGATCCTCTCCATAAGCGTATAGTTTGTCCTCTCCCTGCCTCCCTTTATCTGTAAACAAATCACCCCTATATTGCACACGATAGTCAGCGCGGCGATTACTGCAAAATAAGCTTCTGCTTTAAAAACCCAGCAGCATACCATAAGCAGAAAAAGAATGCCCGCTGTAATCCGAATGTATGCTTCTTTGTTCTTCTTATCCTCCATATCTATAAACCACCTTTCTGCGAAAGGCACCGATGGGGTTATGAAACCCTTTCCCGGATAAACCTTCGCTTCTTTTTCTTTCTTTGTTATACTCCTCTTGCAGGATACTGGCATACTACAGAACCTGTGGAGGTGAGTGGCGGGGCTGTATAGCGGCAACCTCGTATATCTATATAGGTCGGTCACTCGTTAAGGCATCAATGATTGGCCCATTCCCGTAGCCCGTAAACTTATCTCTTCCGAAGTTGACTCGATTTCGCCGGATGACCAGTCCCTGCCAGTCCTGCAAATCTCTTTTCAGGAGGAACCCTATGTTTAAAATCTTTCGTAACAACTGCTGTGGCCTTGACGTCCACAAAACCTGGATCTATGCCTGCATCGGCATCACCGATCCTAATGGCCGTACAGAGTATAAGCAGGCACGCTTTTCTTCCTTTTCCAATGGGCTTAGAGAATTAGCTGCATGGCTTGCCAAATATTCCTGCACTGTAGTCTGTATGGAATCCACCGGCAAGTATTGGATCCCTGTTTTTAACATCCTCGAAAAGTCCTGTTCTGTCACCCTGGCTCATCCCAAATATACCAAACCTCAAAAGGGGAACAAAACAGATCGAAAGGATGCCAAATGGATCTGCGACTTATTCATGTGTGATATGATTAAACCCAGTTTTATCCCTTCCCCCGAAATCCGCCAGCTTCGGGATCTGGTTCGTTATCGAGTCAAACTTACCAACATGCTCACCGGAGAAAAAAACCGGGCACAGAACTGTCTGACTGTTTCCAACCTCAAACTTGATGACGTCTTCAGTGATGTTTTTGGAAAGTCTGCTCGTTCCATTACCAACTATATCCTGGAACATCCGGGCGAAACCTTTGACGTCTCTCCTTTTGTGGATCCACGGTGCAAAACACCTGTATCCGAAATCCAGGCTGCTGTTGATGGCGCCATCTCCCCCGAACAGGCTGTCAAGCTTCGCCAATGTCTCGCTCACATCGACGAGCTTGAAGCCCACCGGAAAGAGATCGAGTCTGAGATCCTTCAGATCGCAGAACCGTTTTCTGCCGTTTTAGATTTACTTTATACTCTCCCGGGATTAGATAAGAATCCGATGACTGCTATTGCCATTCTCTCCGAGATTGGTCCGGATATGTCCGTGTTCCCCTCATCCAAACATCTTGTCTCCTGGGCTGGCTGCTGTCCCCGTAATGACCAGAGCAACCAGAAAGTAAAATCCAGGCGGATCTCCCGCGCCGGCAGTTATTTGAAACCTCTTCTTGTCCAGGTCGCCAATGCGTTGATCAAATCCAAAAAACACCCGGAATTTAAAGAGAGGTATCACAGGATCAAATCCCGCCGGGGTCATAAAAAGGCTGTTATCGCTGTCTGCAAGATGCTCCTGACCGCTATCTGGAACATGCTGAGCAAGCTTGAGCCTTACAACCCGGAAGGATTTCTGGAGCACAGGCCTGTCAGGCAGGAAAAGACCTTGACCGTATCACAGGCTCTTGAACTCCTCAGACTTAGAGGATATACAATCACTAATCAGTAGTCATTGTTATCTCTTTATTCTATATTTTTCAGTTGTTTCCACCCGCTAATTGCTAATTTTCGGGTGGCTTGTTTGATATACACTTTTTTGGTGGTTTGCCTCTACTTCTTTGTTTCAAACTTTATACCTTACTGAACCTGAATATCAATGTATCCTGGAGTCCATCCTAAAATGCCGTCATTGCTGCAGCTATATGTCCGGTCTATGGTCGGATTCGACGGAACACTGTTTGTTGAAATATTATTGTTGGCATTGTATGCAGACCAGACTAAGGCAGCCAAACCTCTTCTGCAAATCTTAAGCAACCATTTTTATCATCTTCCTTCTGTCGAAGTTATGCTTATATTTTATAATTTTGCTTTAATTCTATTAATATTGATTGTGCATAGTTTTTATTTATTTTTTGTGTTTACTGCCCACAGATGCTAATGGAAATCATTCCGTCCGCATATACTGCTGAGTCTGAAGTTTTCTTTGCCTGCTGTCCTGACCCTGGTGTATTAGTCAGGCAATTCCTTATATGCTTAAATTAACATCTTTTTTATAAGTATTCAAGCAGTATTTTTATTTTCTAAATTACAGCTTATCTTTCATCCGCCTTTGTGCAGCTCCCTTGTACCAAAACATCTTAAACGGGAATTGACAGCGGACAGAAAAAGGCGCCGCATCAAGGTTTCCTTTTCTGAATTCTTCTGGGAAATCCGCTGCTTTACGGCGCCTTTTCTCTCTTTCTATTTTCTCTTTCTATTTTTTGTTTTAATTGTTCACAGCATTTCCCGAATATCCGGGAAGGGCTCTATGCTTCTTTTCAGGATTCCGTTCATGTGCGCTATGGCGATTCCGTAGTTGGTCATGGGGATCTGCTGGTCTTCGGCGCATTTCAGGCGGTATTTCATCTCCCGGGCGTTTAACATGCAGCCGCCGCAGTGGATGATCAGGCTGTAGGGGCTCAGATCATCGGGGAATTCGGTGCCGGAGGTGAATGAAAAATGCAGTTTTTTCCCCGTGTGCTTTAAAATCCAGGCAGGCAGCTTCTCTGTGCCGATGTCGCCGCACTGGCGGTGATGGGTACAGCCCTCACAGATAAGAATGTGTGCTCCGTCCTCCAGGAGATCCAGGGCGGCAGCGCCCTCGACTGCGGTTTTTAAGTTTCCCTTGTATCTGGCAAAGAGGATGGAGAAGGAGGTGAGGAGGATATCGTCCGGGACTTCCCCCTTTACCTTCCCGAATACCTGGCTGTCCGTGACTACAAGTTTCGGCTTTTTCCCCAGAACGGCCAGTGTGGAGGAAAGTTCATCGTCCTTTACTGTAACCGCCACGGCCCCTGCATCGAGGATTCCCCGTATCGTCTGCTGCTGGGGGAGGATCAGGCGGCCCTTGGGGGCCGCCTTGTCCACCGGGATAACCAGGACGACAAAATCAGACGGGGACAGCAGATCTCCTATGAGGGGGACATGATCCCTCCCCTCCTCCACGGTTTTTATGTGGGCCAGGGTTTCTTTGAGCTTCTCAATTCCAAAGCCTGTCCTGGCGCTGACAGGAAGGACGGCTGCGGCGCCTGAAAGGACGGCTGCTTCCTGTTTTTCGGTTCCCCTGTCTTCCGGTACGCCTTCCTTTGCTCCCGTTTTTTTCGTCTCTTCCTTATATATGTCCGGGATGTGATTTTCTGTTGAATCACACTTATTAAAGGCAACGACATAGGGAACTTCCTTTTCCTGAAACAGAAAAGCCAGCTCCCTGTCTTCTTTTCTGATCCCTGTCTGGCTGTCTGCCACGAGGACTGCGATGTCTGTCATATTTAAAATCTGTCTTGTCTTTCTCACCCGTCTGCCGCCCAGACTTCCCTCATCGTCGATCCCCGGGGTGTCGATGATGACGGCCGGGCCCAGAGGGAGAAGCTCCATGGATTTTTTCACCGGATCGGTGGTGGTTCCCTTTACGTCGGAAACTACGGCCAGATCCTGACCGGTGAAGGCATTTAAAAGGCTTGATTTTCCGGCGTTTCTGCATCCGAAAAAGCTGATGTGAACCCGCTCTGCGGACGGAGTTTCATTCATTCCCATTTTTTTCTCCTGATTATCTTTACTTGGCTGGTTTTGCTTTTTTGATCCATTCGTTTTTCCTGATCTGTTTCCTGAGCAGGCGTTGTCTGAAGTTTCAGGCGGCTGTTCCCAGCGCCCCGCCTGCCGGCAGACTGATCCGGCAGATGCTTTCCTAGAACCTGAAGTCCCTTCTGCCCTCTGCGATAGCCTTCAGATTCTTTCTCAGAATCTCCCTGACCCTCTCACTGGGCACATTCAGGATCTCTTTTTCTATCAGCTGATCGCCCAGCTTTCTGGTCTCCTCAGAGGCATAGTCCTCCAGATACTCTTTCAGGGTCATCAGAGCGTTTGGATGGCAGCAGTTTCCAATCTGGCCGCTCTTTAAAAGGCTCATAAAGCGATCTCCTGTCCTTCCCTCCCTGTAGCAGGCGGTGCAGAAGCTGGGAATGTAGCCTAATTCCATCAGCCATCTCACCACCTGATCCAGCGTCCGGCTGTCGCTTACGTCGAACTGGGCGGAGCTTTCGTCCTCCGGCTCCTCCTCGGCATAGCCGCCTACGCTGGTTCTGGAACCGCCGCTTATCTGGGAGATTCCCAGATTCAGCAGCCGCTCCCTGCACTTGGCGCTCTCTCTGGTGGAGATGATCATTCCCGTGTAGGGAACAGCCACACGGATCAGGGCCACGATCTTTGCGAAGGTGTCGTCGTCGATTCCGTTGTCAAACTCGTCCGGGTCAATGTCGTCGGCTTTCTTCACCCTTGGCACGCTGATGGTGTGGGGGCCGACGCCAAATCGCGCCTCCAGATGCTCCGCGTGCATGAGAAGGCCGGCAAACTCATATTTGTAGAGTTCCAGGCCAAAGAGTACGCCGATCCCCACATCGTCAATTCCCGCTGTCATAGCCCTGTCCATGGCCTCTGTGTGATAGCAGTAGTTGTGCTTCGGCCCAGTGGGGTGAAGTCTCTCATAGCTCTCCCTGTGGTAAGTTTCCTGGAACAGGATGTAAGTTCCGATTCCTGCCTCTTTTAATTTTCTGTAGTTCTCCTCTGTGGTAGCCGCGATGTTTACATTGACACGGCGGATTGCCCCGTTTTTATGCTTAATGCTGTAAATGGTCTTAATGCTTTCCAGCACATACTCAATGGGATTGTTGACCGGATCCTCACCGGTTTCCAGAGCCAGCCGCTTGTGGCCCATATCCTGCAGAGCCGTAACCTCCCGCACGATCTCCTCCTGAGTCAGCTTTTTCCTGGGAATGTGCTTGTTTTTCAGATGGTAGGGGCAGTACAGACAGCCGTTGACGCAGTAGTTGGACAGGTAGAGGGGTGCAAACATCACGATACGGCTGCCGTAAAATTCCCTCTTGATTTCCCTGGCCAGTTTAAAAATCTGCTCATTTCTCTCCTCATCCTGACAGGCTAAGAGGACAGATGCCTCCCTGTGGCTGATTCCCTTTTTCTTTCTCGCCTTCTCGATGATCGCGTCTATCAGTTCAAAATTTTCCCTGTTCTTTTCCGCATAGTCAAGGGTTTCCAGAATCTCCTGATGGTTGATAAACTCCTCTGCCTTTGATGATTTTGGATCGTACTTTGTGCTGCTGTTCATGTCTCTTTTCTCCTCTCTTATTCGGGTCAGGCGGAACTCCTCCGGCTTTCCCTTCAGTATCAGACCGTATCTGTTTTTCCGGTCAGCGCTGCGGCGTTTTCCTTCTGTGTCCTGTCATCCTGCCGTCAGGGCCTCACATATCCGGCACAGTCTCCCCGCTCTGCCACAATCTCATATCCGATGGACTCCATGGATTTTCTGAGGGCCGAAAGCCCCTCCGAAGCCTCACATCCGGTGCACAGCTTATTGTCATAGAGGAGATAATTTCCTCTGACAGCTGCCGGCGAAAGGTTCGGCATCACCACATTGGCTCCGCAGAGAATTCCCAGCTCCCGGCCCCCGTCAAACACCGTGCCAAGAGCCGTGGTGGCCGGAAGGAGCACTCTCGGAAGCAAAAGGCGCACCAGCCCCAGAAGGTACAGGGTAAGTTCCAGGCTTCCCGCCTCCTCGCCGGCAAAAGGTGTGGCGTGGTGGGGGAGAAAGGGGCCGATTCCAACCATCTCCGGCTGAAGCTCTCTGAGAAATACCAGATCTTCAGCAAGGTGACGGACGGTCTGTCCCGGTGAGCCGACCATCATGCCGGCTCCTGTCTGGAATCCGATATCCTTTAAGGCACGGAGACACTCTTTCCTGCGCTGGCCGGAAAGCTCCGTCGGGTGAAGCCTCCTGTAGTGCTCCTCGTCGGCTGTCTCATGGCGGAGCAGATAGCGGTCGGCTCCCGCCTGAAACCACTGCTCGTAAACCTCCCGGTCCCGCTCTCCCACAGAAAGGGTAACGGCACAGTCAGGGAAACGCCTCTTTATCTCCTCCACGACTTTTGCCAGTGCCCGGTCTCCTCTTAATCCTTCACGTCCCTCAAAGTTCAGATCCTCCCCGCCCTGGAGCACGAAGGTGCGAAAACCCAGCCGGCGGCCCTCCTCACAGCAGGAGAGGATCTCGTCCGGCGTCAGGCGGTACCGGGATACCTCCTGATTGCTGCGCCTGATCCCACAATAATAGCAGTCGTTCCTGCAGTAGTTGGTAAATTCAATCAGTCCTCTGATAAATACCCGCTTTCCGTAGTATTTTTCCCTGATGCGGCGGGCCGTGCGGAACACAAGACCTGCCGTCTTCCAGGTTCTCACAGACAGGATTTCTGAAAACTCCTCCTCTGTCAGCTGTTCTCCTCTGGCCAGACGGGAGATCAGCTCAAGGCAGCGCCTCTCCCTGTCCTCGCCGGGCACAAAACGAACGTCTCCTCCCTCTCGTTCTGACCTGTCAGAAAACAGCTCTTCCGGGAATATTCCCGCCTTTCCCGTGTAAACCGCATCTGTGATATGTCTCATGGCTTCACTTCCTTTCCTTCGCCTGTTCCTGCCCAGCTCCGGCTTTCGCATACAGAGCCTTGGTGCTGACCCCCGGAATACGGCCCAGCTTTCCCGACAGGGCGCTGATCACGTCCATAGGGGCGTCCAGCACAATGCTGATGATGCTGACATGTTTCTTTTCATAGGGAAGTCCCATCCGGCCGATAATATAGCTTCCGTACTGGTGAAGGGCCTCGTTGACACGCCCTGCCGCCTCCCTCTCCTCAACAATGATGCCTATAACGGCAATCCTGGTTTCCAAAATTCTTCCTCCTTCTGCCTTACACACCTGAATATCTCCAAGAACTAAGAAAGGATCCTGCTTCGCAGGATTCTCCGCCTGCGGCGGGCCGCAAAAGCGGCATTTTCCTCGTATTATATAGTAGTAGTGTTTATAGACCCTCTCCAAGGTCTGTATGCT
>NZ_QUJI01000040.1:0-8306 GCF_003480545.1 Clostridium sp. AM29-11AC | reverse complement strand
GGAAAAGACACAGTAGCAATAAAAAAATATATAGCCAACCAGCTAAAACAAGATCAGGAAATGGATCAGTTAAGTCTATTCGATCCGCGTGACCCGTTTACGGGTAGCAAGTAACCCCACGCGTGGCTGGCAGGCCAAAAAAAAGACGCACTTGTGCGTAGCTAGTGGTATTAGGGCTATGCCCGAAAAGGAAAAACCACCCGCTATGCGGGTGGATAATTATTCTGCGGCTACAAGCCGCTCTCTTTAGA
The DNA here is from genome assembly GCF_003480545.1 of Clostridium sp. AM29-11AC. Taxonomy (NCBI): domain Bacteria; kingdom Bacillati; phylum Bacillota; class Clostridia; order Eubacteriales; family Clostridiaceae; genus Clostridium; species Clostridium sp. AM29-11AC. Next base: position 8,055 of record NZ_QUJI01000040.1, on the reverse strand, counting down.
TGAAATGTATGCAATACGCTAAATCGCAATTTACCTCTTGACTTATTACAACATCTCCTGTATGTTATAAATAACACGTTAAAGAAAGGAATTGGAACAATCACAATGGACGACGCCGACAGTAGCGACGCTGACCGAAGTAACATTCACTGTAAACTGAATACATTTTTATATATAGGCATAACCTGCGTCTAACCATTAGATAGCAGGCTATGCCTTTTTGTGTTTCTTTTTGCTGACCACCGCTGAAAGGCGGTCAGAACATAAATTTTATCAAAGAAAGGAGTGACTGATCCATTATGGATCGACACAGACAGACGCCTTGGCACGCACTGAAACTTACGGAGGTTTATGACACTTTACATACCTCCGAGGAAGGATTAGGTGATGCCGAGGCTGCCGAAAGGCTGGAAAAATATGGGCGCAACGCATTGCGCTCGAAACCGCCCAAAACCATTCTTCAAATGCTGAAAGCGCAGATCATTGACCCGATGGTACTTATCCTCATCGGTGCAGCAGCTTTTTCCGCAATTTTGCAGGAATGGACGGAAGCGGCGGTAATCTTTGTTATTGTAATCGTCAACGCTGTCATTGGTATTGTGCAGGAAAAGAAAGCACAATCATCTTTGGAGGCTCTTCGCAACATGAGCGCCCCAACGGCCCGAGTTCTGCGCCAGGGGGAGGAGAGCGTAATTCCTGCCAGCGAGCTGGTAGTGGGTGACGTTGTGATGCTTGGCGATGGGGATATGGTTCCGGCGGACTTACGCCTGATAGATTCCGCCAATTTGAAAGTGCAGGAGGCTTCTTTGACCGGCGAATCCGTCCCTTCTGAAAAGGAAGCGGAAGATATTTTGCCGGAAGACTGCCCTCTGGGTGATCGCAGTAATATGGCGTACACCTCAGCCATTGTAACATACGGACGGGCGACCGGCGTTGTGGTAGCCACCGGCATGGATACCGAGGTAGGTAATATCGCCGGTATGCTAGATAATCAGGACGATACGGATACGCCCTTAAAACGGAAACTGAATGCGGTTGGTAAGACTCTGACCATCGTTGGACTAATCGTCTGCGCCTTGATCTTCGCTATCGGTGCTTTTTATCAGCGTCCGCTGATTCCGCAGTTCCTGGTTGCGATTTCGCTGGCAATCTCCATCATCCCGGAAGGTCTGCCTGCCACAGCCACGATTGTAATGGCCCTGGGCGTGCAGCGTATGGCTAAGAAAAACGCACTGATTCGTAAATTGCCTGCGGTGGAAACCCTGGGCAGCGCCACCGTTATTTGTTCCGATAAAACCGGTACTCTTACACTCAATAAGATGACGGTAACACACATTGCGGTCAACGGAGATTTTGAAAACGGTACAACTACCCCGATTGAAAATGCTGCTAAACAGCATCCTGCGGTATATAAAGAATTGGTTTATGCAGCGGCTCTCTGCAATGACGCCAGTCTTGACCCGGATAGAAAGGGAGAAATCATCGGTGACCCCACAGAGGGTGCGCTGATCTATATGGCACAGGCGTTTGGAATCGACCACGAAGCCCTGGAGGATAAATATCCACGCCTTTTTGAGCAGCCTTTTGATTCTGAGCGTAAGAGGATGACCACTGTTCACCGCATCCATGAGAAGTGGGTTTCTTATACCAAGGGTGCGGTGGATGAAATGCTGCCTCTGTGCACCCACATTCTGACTTCAGAAGGTGTGCGGCCCATCACAGGAGCTGACAAAGAAAACATTACAAAACTTTGCCTATCCATGTCGGAGGACGCTTTGCGTGTGCTCGGCTTTGCCACGCGCACCCTCACGGAGCTGCCTACAGATGATGATGAGAATGTAGAATTTGACATGACTTTTGTGGGTGTGACCGGAATGATCGACCCGCCCCGAAAGGAAGTGGCCGATTCCGTGCGTACCTGCCGTCAGGCGGGCATCCGAACGATTATGATCACCGGCGACCATAAGGTGACAGCCCTTGCCATTGCGAAAGAGCTGGATATTTACCGAGAAGGCAACACCGTCATATCCGGTGAGGAACTGGATACGATGACGGATGACGAATTGGGCGCTGCTGTAAAAACAACAACCGTATTCGCCCGTGTATCCCCTGCGGATAAACTGCGTATCATCCAGAGTTTGAAACGCACCGGTGAAGTAGCGGCTATGACGGGTGACGGTGTCAATGACTCTCCCGCCCTGAAAGCAGCGGACATCGGTGTTGCGATGGGTATCACCGGTACGGATGTGGCCAAGGATGCCGCCGACATGATCTTGCTGGATGACAGCTTTACCACGATTGCTTATGCCATCAAGGAAGGCCGTCGTGTCTACCGCAATATCCAGAAGGTAATCCAGTTCCTTTTGGTTGGTAATATCGCAGAAATTCTAACCTTGTTTGTTGCAACCCTGTTTAACTGGGATGCACCCCTTCTGGCTGTTCATATTTTGTGGGTAAACCTTGCCACGGCTACCTTGCCTGCCCTGGCACTGGGTGTTGATCCGGCCAGCAAGAACATTATGAAGCATAAGCCAGTAAAATCGGGCACTCTGTTTGAAAAAGATCTGGTGCGCCGTGTTATTATACAAGGTATCTTTGTGGCGGCCATGACCACCTGCGCTTACTGGATCGGCGCAAGCACGGGCGGCCATGTGACCGGTCAGACAATGGCGTTCTGTGTGCTGGCCTTCTCGCAGATGCTTCGCGCTTTTAATCAGCGCTCCAATACGGAGCCTATCTGGGTGCGGGCAGAGGGAATCAACCCCTGGCTGATCCTTTCTTTCGTGGTGTCCGCCCTTCTGATGGCGTGCATCCTGTTTGTCCCTGCACTGCAAAGTGCGTTCCAGTTGACCTTGTTGGATGGCACACAGTGGCTGATCGTCATTGGGTTGTCCTTGATGTCGATCCTTCAAGTAGAAATCATAAAATTTGTGAAACGAATTTATACCAAGGCACGTTAAAATATTCAGCAGTACCAGTGTTGACTGTTTTTCCTGCTTTGGCAAAACAATAGCCCTCCCCGTCATGGGGAGGGCTTCTCTGTCCTTATGCCGCAATCTCCGGGATTTCCCCGACAAAGTTATACACGATCCTGACTTCCTGCACCTTCTGGCCGTCCACCTTTTTGACTTCGCCAATCAGAATCCGGCTGATGAGCCGGTTCAGCACCGCCTCGTCCAGTTCCTCAATGGCGGAATAGCGCCGGATTTCCTTGATAAAGGTGCGGACTTCGCTCTCCTGAGCGTCAGCCCGGCTCTGCATCATTGCCAAGTCATGCAGACGCTTCTGGTTGGATTCCTGCTCCTGTTCCAGCGCTGCCGTCAGCTTCATAAACCGCTGCTCGGTCAGGATGCCTTTGGCCTTGTCAGTGTACAGATGCATGTTCAGTATTAGGGGCCGTTTACATAGAAAGGATGATAGGGGCATGGAAGAATAGATGTTTAAGAAAAACGAATTAGACAACAGTAATCATGGTTTGCCGTGCACCACTTATGATTGAAGAACCGGATAATTATCCGGGAAAGTCCAGGTTTGGAATGGAAGCAGATTAATCAAGAATTGTTTCGGTATGCGGAAAAGTATGATAGATGCTACCGCCGTAACTTGCGATTTGGCCAAAGGCAGCGGCACTGGGCAAACTGCCGTGAATGTTTAACTTGATAAAACAAGAAATGGTAGTTGCCTAATTCAGGAAAAACACTTATAATTATACTCCGTATTGTATTGTGCCGAATTTTATTTTTCAGAATATAACTGAATCGACGCGATCCACGTTCTTTTTTAAAACAGACAACTGCGTGAATGCAACTTGGATTTTTATGTATAATACACAATAGAAAAGGAAATTTTTATGAGAAAACTAGCTTTAAGTGATGAAATTTTGCTGTCCATCCAGCAGCCGGCCCGGTATATCGGCGGCGAAGTGAATTCGGTAGTGAAGGACCCGAAAAAGGTGGATGTACGCTTTGCCATGTGCTTTCCGGACGTCTACGAAATCGGAATGTCCCACTTAGGCATCCAGATCCTCTATGATATGTTCAATCGAAGAGAGGACGTATACTGCGAGCGGGTGTATTCCCCGTGGCTTGATCTGGACCGGATTATGAGGGAGAAGCAGATTCCTCTGTTTGCCGTGGAATCCCAGGACCCGTTAAAAGAGTTCGATTTCCTCGGAATTACGATTCAGTATGAAATGTGCTACACCAATATTCTCCAGGTGCTGGAGCTGTCCCAGATCCCGCTTCACGCAGCCGACAGGACAGAGGAGGATCCCATTGTCATCGGCGGAGGCCCCTGTACCTACAACCCGGAGCCGATTGCCGAGTTCTTCGACCTGTTCTACATGGGCGAGGGTGAGGTTGTGTATTTTGACCTTCTGGATCGGTATAAGGAAAACAAGAGAAACGGCGGCAGCAGGAGAGAGTTCCTGGAGATGGCGGCCGAGATCCCGGGCATCTATGTGCCGGCCTTCTACGATGTATTCTACAAGGAGGACGGAACCATAGACCGAATGGTTCCAAACAACCCCCATGCTAAGGAGACGGTGTCAAAGCAGCTTGTGATGGAAATGAGCGATACGTATTATCCGGAAAAACCGGTGGTTCCGTTTATCAAGGCTACCCAGGACAGGGTGGTGCTTGAGATCATGCGCGGCTGCATCCGCGGCTGCCGGTTCTGCCAGGCGGGAATGGTGTACCGCCCGGTGAGGGAGAGGAATCTGGAATACTTAAAAGATCTGGCCTATAAGATGTTAAAAAATACCGGCCATGAGGAGATCTCCCTGAGCTCTTTAAGTTCCAGCGACCACACGCAGCTGGAGGGCCTTGTGAACTTTCTCATCGATGAATTTGACGGAAAAGGAGTCAATGTATCCCTGCCGTCTTTAAGAATCGACGCTTTCTCCCTGGACGTGATGAGCAAGGTGCAGGATGTGAAGAAGAGCAGCCTTACGTTCGCGCCGGAGGCAGGCTCCCAGAGGCTTAGAAATGTCATTAACAAGGGGCTGACAGAGGAGGATATTCTCCGCGGCTCCCACGATGCCTTCCTTGGGGGATGGAACCGGGTGAAGCTCTATTTCATGCTGGGCCTTCCGACGGAGACGAAGGAGGACATGGAGGGGATTGCCGAGCTGGCTGAGAAGGTGGCTGAGGAGTACTATAAAGTTCCGAAGGATCAGAGAGTCGGAAAGGTGCAGGTCGTGTCCAGCACCTCCTTCTTTGTGCCAAAGCCGTTCACCCCGTTCCAGTGGGCTACGATGTTTACAAAGGAGCAGTATCTGGAAAAGGCTCATATAGTAAATGACAGGATGAAGTCCATGCTGAATCACAAGAGCCTGCGCTACAACTGGCATGAGGCAGATGTGACGGTCCTTGAGGGCGTCATGGCCCGCGGAGACAGAAAGGTGGCAGCAGTCATTGAGGAGGCCTACCGGAATGGGGCCCTCTATGATTCCTGGTCGGAGAGCTTTAAGAATGACGTATGGATGAAGGCCTTTGAAACCTGCGGCGTGGATCCGGATTTCTATACCCTCAGGGAGCGCTCCCTGGACGAGGTATTCCCCTGGGATTTCATTGACGCCGGAGTAACAAAGGAGTTTTTAAAGAGGGAGTGGAACCAGGCCATGAATGAGACGGTTACACCGAACTGCCGCCAGAAATGTTCTGCCTGCGGTGCATTAAAGTATAAGGGAGGCGTCTGCTATGAAAATAAGAATTAAATTCAGGAAGCAGGGCGCTGTAAAATTTATCGGCCACCTGGACATTATGCGGTATTTCCAGAAGGTCATGCGCCGGGCTGACGTAAATATCCGCTACAGCGAGGGATTCAGCCCTCACCAGATCATGTCCTTTGCCGCTCCTCTGGGCGTGGGATTCACCAGCAATGGAGAGTACATGGATATTGAGGTGCTTGACACAGACAGCTCAGAAGAGATGGTTCGCCGGATCAATGCTGTCAATGTGGAGGGGATCACGGTGACGTCCTACCGGAGACTTCCGGATTCTGCCAAAAACGCCATGGCTCTGGTGGCGGCAGCCGACTATACCATGTGGTTTAAGGAGGGCTACGAGCCGGAGGATGAGAAGGCGTTCTGGGACGGGCTGGCAGAATTTTTAAAGAGAGATTCCATCCAGGTTGTGAAAAAGACGAAAAAGGGAACGAAGGAGATGGATCTGAAGCCCTATATCTATGAGTATGCCATTGACAATGGCTCAGGAAAAGCAGGGGCGGGCAGAATCTTTATGAAGATCTCTGCCGGAAGTACAGCCAACGTGCGGCCGGAGCAGGTGGTAGGCGCCTACTTTGAGTCCATGGGGCAGGAGTATCCGCCGTTTGCCTTCCAGATTCAGAGGGAAGAGGTTTACGGCGATCAGGGAGATGAGAACGGCCACAGGTTCGTGGCTCTGGAGGACTATGGAGAGGAAGTCAAATAAGCTTCTGATTACGAGATGGAACGGTCAGATTCTCACGGCACTTACCGAGGACGGCAAGTGCCGTTCTCTGAATCTGGAACCGGCAGATTCCCGGGGAATCCTGGGGAATATCTATATCGGAAAGGTAAAAAATATTGTAAAAAATATTAATTCTGCCTTTGTGGATCTGGGCAGCGGGCAGATAGGCTACTACAGCCTGAAGGAAAATAAAAGGCACCTGTTTACTGATGAGATAGCTGCCGCACAGGCGGGAAACCGGAAAAAAACAGAAGGCGAGGAGAACGGGACTGAGGAAGGGTGGATGAAAAAGTCCGATGGCTTCCCTGTAAGGGCAAAAGAGCGTCTGCCGAAGGCGGGGGATGAAATTATCGTCCAGGTAGAACGGGATGCCGTAAAGACCAAGGATCCGGTGCTCACCTCAAACCTGAATTTTACAGGAAAATATCTGGTGCTGACCCTTGGAAAGAACCAGATAGGCTTTTCCGGAAAAATCAGGGACGGAGCCTGGAAAGAAAGTCTGAAAAAAATTCTGGAGGAGAAAAAGGACGACAGCTTTGGCATCATTGTGAGGACAAACGCGAGAGAGGCAGACATACAGAGCATCCTCAGGGAGCTTGAGCTTCTGAAGGAGCGGAAAAGCCGCCTTTTTGCCACAGCCGGCTGGCGTACCTGCTACAGCCTTTTGTCTTCATCCGAGCCTTCTTATGTGAACAGTATCCGGGATACCTACGCGGAGAATCTGGAAGCGATTGTGACAGACGACAGAGACTGTTATGAAGCACTCAGAGCTTATATGGAGGAGAATCAGAGGGAGGATCTGGAGAAGCTGTCCTTCTATGAGGATGCCATGGTCCCCCTTGCCAAGCTCTACAGCCTGGACACTGCCATGGAGCAGGCGCTGGGAAAACACGTGTGGCTCAAATCAGGGGGCTATCTTGTCATAGAGCCGACAGAGGCTCTCACCGTAATTGATGTAAATACAGGAAAATATGCGGGGAAAAAGACGCAGGCCGAGACGATTCTCAGGATCAACCGGGAGGCGGCAGTGGAGATTGCCCGGCAGATGCAGCTTCGGAACCTCTCCGGAATTATCATAGTAGACTTCATTGATATGGATGCCGAGGAGGATAAGAAGGAATTAATGAGGCTTCTGGAACTGGAGCTTCTTCGGGACCCTGTAAAGACTGTACTGGTAGAGATGACGAAGCTGGGGCTGGTAGAAATCACAAGGAAAAAGATCAGACGGCCCCTCGCAGAGCAGGTAAGAGAGCTAGGGAGCCGGCAGCAGCTAAAAGAAAAGAATTGAAAGAATAAATCAAAATCAAACAGCCAAAGGGATGAAGGGGAGAGGGGACAGAAAGAGGATAAAAGAGGAAGAAGATTAAAGAAGATAGAAGGGAGCTAAAAAGAATAGAAAGTCAAAAGAAGTTAAAAGAGAAGTTGTATCTCCGTTGACATGAACGCAATAAACGGCGCCATGAACGTCTTGGATAAGAGAAAGTAAAGAAAAAAAAGAGAACATGAAAAAGGAATATGAAAAAGTTTTTCGCCCTATGAAATCGTTTTTGGTAGTGTAAAAAAGTTTGTGTCTTTGGAAGAAAATGACTCCTTTTTGGTAAGAATT